>CAZMMB010000047.1:0-9313 GCA_964567325.1 uncultured Oscillospiraceae bacterium | reverse complement strand
GCCCGAGCGCGCAACCGCTTTCGACTGCTGGGCCCTAATGACAAAAGGGATGCCTCATCATAACCCTTTCCCATCAAATGATTGTACAAACTTTGCCATTCCCCGTCTGCATAGCCAATTCCAAATTTTTGCATTATCTTAGGGTCAAAGCCCCGTTTTGTCATATATTCATCAGCAGGGTTGGGTTTTTTCAAATATGCCCTATATAAAAACTTAGCTGCCTCCCTGTTAATTTCATAATATTTAGCATTCCCCTTATTGGTAAAATATCTTGCATTTAAAAGCTCTATACCATTTTCTTCTGCAAGCTTCTCAATTGCACCCTGAAAATCCAAATTATGATAGCGTTGTGTAAATTCAATTACATCTCCCCTTGCTCCACAGCCAAAGCAGGTAAAAATCTGCTTGTCCTCAGAAACAATAAAAGACGGTGTTTTTTCATTATGGAATGGGCATAAGCCCTTATGGTTGTTGCCCACCTTTTTAAGGGTGATTTGTCTGCCGATAACATCGACTATATTGCATTTGGATTTTATTTCATCTACTGTGTTCATTTTGCTTAGTCCCACATTATCCATCCCTAAATAGCTTATACGACATAAGTTGGTGAGTTCCTTCTTATTTCCACAATCTTGGGAAGATAATTTCTTTAAAAGTATTTAAAGCATATCTATCTGTCATTCCGGCAATGTGGTCCTTGACTACCTCCTGTATCCCCCAATCTGGTATCTTATTTTCCAGGTCCGATGGAAGTCTATGTGGATTGTCTTCAAAGAAGTCATAAAGAGTAAAAATCATGGATTTTATTTTGTCTAAATCTTGGTCTTCCTTAACTTTATTGCTTCGATAAACATTTTCAAACATAAAATCTCTTAATTTATTCATATGGAAAAGCTTTTCCTGGCTCATAGATATGTATCCTTGGCCATTGCTATTGCTTACTATATCTCCCACTAAATTGTTTATCCGACTTCTGTGATCACTGCCTAGAACCTCTATGCAATCTTGGGGTAAATCGCAATTGCTGATAACATTGCTCCTCAATGCATCGTCAATATCGTGGTTGATATAAGCTATCCGATCACTGTAGCGGACAATCCTTCCCTCAGGTGTAAAGGCCATTCCCTGGCCTGTGTGGTTGACAATACCATCCCTGACCTCAGCGGTCAGATTCATTCCCTCTAAGGACCCCTGGCTTTCTAAAATATCAACTACCCGCAAGCCTTGAATATTGTGTTTGAACCCCCCCGAATGTCTTTGGCTAAGAAAATCCTCCCCATTGTGTCCAAAGGGTGTATGACCAAGGTCATGGCCCAAGGCAATGGCTTCAGTTAAATCTTCATTCATGCCCAAGGCTCTAGAGATAGTCCTGGCTATCTGTGACACTTCCAGGGTATGGGTCAGGCGAGTCCTGAAATGATCCCCTTCCGGCGCTAGAAAGACCTGTGTTTTATGCATTAATCTTCTGAATGATTTGGAATGTATAATTCTATCCTTATCCCTCTGAAAGCTGGTTCTATAGTTGCATTCAGGTTCGTCAACAGCCCGTCCCTTAGAAAGTGCTGCTTTTGTCGCACCCTCAGCCAAAAACTCACATTCCCGATTCTCTAATTCCTCTCTAAGAATCATTTGTTCCCTCCTGTGTTCATACGATTCCCAACCATCCTTCCAAGGATTTACCCATAAATTCGTTTGCACATTTAAAGAAATCTATAATTTTTAATTGTAAATCCTCATCGATAAACAGTATTTCCCTTCCTATGTTTTCAATCAAGGCTAATTTGCCTTCAGATGTCATTGATCTTAACCTCCAGGCCAATTGACCTGTTATTAAATCCCTATTATCCGAATAAGCTTCCGACTGCCCTGTTACAAAGACCTCCTGGTCTGAAAATGAATTTGCAAAACTAGAGCCTGGATTACGGAATTCACAACCTTCCCTATCCATAGCCATAAAGGTCATTGCAAGCAACAATGGTTCAGGTGATAAGTCTATTCCAGGAATTAACCTCCCTGGGGAAAAGCTACTTTTTTCAACTTCTTCATAGTAATCATCTATTCCCGATTGCAAAATCAACCTGCCTGTTTTTACCGGGGGCACTGAAGATTCAGGCCAAATGACGGTTGGGTCTAACAAAGTAAGCTCATCCTCCATGTTTTGTTTTACAGGAATCAATTGGACGGATAACTCATAGCTTATTCTTTCGCCCCTTTCTAGGGATTCATATAGGTCTCTAGTGGCTATATCGGGATCATAACCGGCCAGAAATTCAGCTTCTTGACAATCTATTCCGGTGAATTCTTCTGAAGGCTTCCAAGAGTATCTAACCCAAAAACTATCTCCCTTGGCGTTTTCCCAAATATAAGTATGGACGCTATGTCCCTCCATGGACCTGTAGCTTTTCACCGTGCCCATGTTGGAATAAAGCCAGGTAATCATGTGGAGGGATTCGGGATTATTAGCAACAAATCGCCACAACCTTTCTGGATCGTGTATATTTGTTTTTGGACAAGGGCCCAGGGCTTTTAACAGGGATGGATATTTCTGAGGGTCCCTAATGAATGAAACAGGCAGACTGCTTCCAACCATGTCATAAATACCGTCCTCACTAGTAAATTTAACGGAAAAACCCCTTACATCTCTAGCCGTATCAGCTGCACCTCCCCTTCCCATCATTCGTGAAAACCGAACAAAAGCTGGAGTTTCTATTTCCGAATCCTGAAGGAAACATGCCTTTGTGTAATCTTTCATAGTCATATAGGGAACAAAGATACCCTTTGCACCGGCACCTTTTGCATGTATCAGAGGTTCTTGTAGTTTTGATCTATTCAAAGTGTAGAGGTCTTCAATAAGTCCCATAGTCAGCATAGCACATTCTCCTAAGTTTTCTATTAATATATGCATAAGCAATCCTTAGAGGTGCAAAGCAAAACATATTAAAGACCGGTATGACCAAATCCCCCTGACCCTCGCTGGCTATCCTTGAGCTCATCAACAGCTTTCCATTTTACTTTTTCATAGCTGGTAACTATCATTTGCGCCAGGCGATCACCATTGTCAATTGTAAAAACATCATTACCCCAGTTCATCAGGGGAATTTTAATTTCCCCCCTATAATCGCTATCTATCGTTCCTATACCATTTGCCAATCCTACCCCATGCTTTATAGCAAGGCCGCTTCGTGACCGTATTTGAGCCTCATAGCCCTCCGGTAGTTCAATAGAGATCCCCGTGGGTATCAGGGCCCTTTCACCAGGTCCCAGCAATACAGGTCTTTTTATATAGGCTTTTAAATCCATGCCCGAGGAACCTTCCGTCTCATATTGAGGGAGTAAACCACTAGCTGAATTAATCTTAATCTCCAACTTCATTTTTGGATGTCTCCTAATTTTTTTTCAATGTTAAATTCCTTATTGCTGATGACAGCGGCAGAATATTTGCCAATATCAGCTATCCGGTCTGCCGTCATTTTTAATTCATTCATTCCCACCTTGTTTATCCTATCTAGGATTTCCTGTGTTGTGAGCAAGTGAGATAAAAGCAGGCTTCTTTTACCATTGGTGTACATCCTGTTGTTTACATTTTCTTGGCCAAAAACATAGCTGCTTTTTAGCTGCTCCTTTGCAATAATTAACTCTTCTTCCCCTATACCATGGTTTCTAACCATTTTCATTTCTTCAGCAATTCCTTCTATTGCAGCATCAATTTTTTCATGGCTCACACCGGCATATATGCTGTAGATCCCATCCTTTACAAAGGAGCTGGAACTAGAATACACTGAATATGCAAGGCCCTTCTGTTCCCTGATATTTTGAAAAAGCCGTGAACTCATACTTCCACCTATAATACTATTGAGGAGAATCATGGGAAAGTATAGCTTGTCCTCTTGAGGCACACCCTTAAGTCCCATGCAAATATGACTTTGCTCCACATCCTTTACACGAACCTTGTAATCCGGCATATAAGCTGTCTCCCGATGGAATTCACGGGGAGTACCCCTGCTGTTAATTTTCAATTTATTGTTAAATATGTCGCATACCTTATCGGGATCAAAATTTCCTGCTAAGGAAACGACAATATTATCGGCTGTATATTTCCTTGCCATATAATCCAACATTGCCTTTCTGTCTATTCTAGAAAGGGAATCTCGAGTCCCTATAATAGGCTTTTCTAAGGAACTGCCCCTAAATACCATTTCCAAAAGAAGGTCGCCTACATAATCCTCCGGACTATCCTCAATCATTTTTATCTCTTCAAAAATCACACTTCTTTCTTTATCCAACTCATCTTGGTCAAATTTTGAATTGGTAAACATGTCTATCAAAATATCGATAGCCTTTTCAAGGTTCTCCCCTAAAACTTTAATGTAATAGCAGGTAGCCTCCTTGCCAGTAAATGCATTCATATGACCGCCTATCCGGTCCACATCTTCAGCAATTTTTTTCGCACTTCTTTTTTGGGTTCCCTTGAACAACATATGTTCTATAAAATGTGATATTCCCAAGTTCATATCGCTTTCATCAACGGAACCTGCCCTCACCCATATGCCCACAGAAACTGAATTAACATGGTTTAATTTTTCCATTACAAGGCGAATTCCATTATCTAGTGTCCTGTTCTCTACCATCTTATATTTTCTCCTTTATCCTTCCCTTCTAGGTTCACACCATTATATATTGAAACATCCTCAGGTGCAATAATTCATAATTCCTTTAAGTTAATCAGCTCCGATAGGGATACTATGGCAATACCCTCATCCTCAATTTTTTTTATGATTGACGGTAATGCTTTAACCGTCTCTTCTTTGGGGTGCATCAATACTATCCCGCCTTTAAGATTTTTATTAAGTACCCTGTTTTTTATTATATCAGCGGTAGATCCTGGACGCCAATCTATCGTGTCTATGGACCATAAGCTTAATATATAATTTTCTTCAATGCATATTTCAATTGTCTTTTTATCGTAATCCCCTGCAGGCGGTGCAAAAATATTTGTCTTTACCCCGATGCACTCCATTACGGCAGCCTCAGTTTTTTTAATTTCCTCCCGGACTTCTGAGGCAGATATCTGGGAACATAACTTATGACTGTAGCCATGGTTTTGAATTTCATGACCGGCTATATACATTTCCCGCAACAGGTCCGGATTTTTTTCAGTCCATTTCCCACTTACAAAAAAGGTAATCTTCAAGTTGTTATCCTTGAAAATTCCCAGCATATCCGGCAGTACTTGTTCGCCCCAATCCACGTTGCATGTAAAGGCAATTCGCTCGTCCTCATCCCCGACCTGGCGAACCACTATATCTTCTTCATTAGCCACAGTTGCCTGATATTTAAAGATTAGGTTATACATAGTATATAATTGGAAACATATGATTACAGCAGTCCCGGCAATCGCCAGATAGATAATACTTTTCCTTAACACTAAATCCCCTCCCAAACATATTCCCCAACTAAGATCCTAAAAGTCCTTTGGATACTATAACTTATGTTTGAAAGGTAAAAAGCATTCAAAAAAAGCAGCCATAAGATTTTTCAATGGCTGCCTGATAATTACTGCATCATTGGTTAAAGCAGTTCCTTGCGGGATAAGTTTATGCGGTTTTGATTGTCTATTTCAGTTACCTTTACGGTTACTGTATCTCCCACCGACATTTCATCCTCTACCTTTTCAACCCTATGCTTTGCCATTTTTGAGATGTGCAAGAGTCCTTCTTTGCCCGGAAGAATCTCTATGAAGGCTCCGAAGGCCATAAGCCTGGTAACCTTCCCCTCGTATATTTCTCCCACTTCTACATCTCTTAATAAGAGCTCAATCTCTCCCTGAGCAGCTAAAGCGCTTTCCATATCCGGGGAAGCTATGAATACATTGCCATCGTCATCGATATCGATTTTAGCTCCTGTATCGTTTATTATCCTGTTTATTGTAGCCCCACCTTTTCCAATTACGATTCTGATATCATCAGGATCTATGGCCATGGAAATTATCCTCGGGGCGTAAGGGGATAGCTCCTCCCTAGGTTGGGAGATTTCCTTCATCATCTCGTTCATTATATGCATTCTGCCTTCGTTGGCCTGCTTCAAAGCATTTTGAAGAATTTCCTTGGATAAGCCATGTATTTTAATATCCATCTGGATTGCAGTGACCCCTTTGTCAGTTCCAGCCACCTTAAAGTCCATGTCGCCGAGAAAATCTTCCATACCTTGAATATCACTTAAAATAGCCAATTTATCCTCGGATTTTATAAGACCCATGGCAATACCTGCGACAGGTGCTGAAATTGGTACGCCTGCATCCATCAAAGCCAAGGTGCTTCCACATACTGAAGCCTGGCTTGAACTTCCATTAGAGGATAAAACCTCCGAAACAACACGGATTGCATATGGGAACTCCTCCACCGTAGGAAGAACAGGTATCAAGGCCCTTTCCGCTAGGGCGCCATGACCAATTTCCCGCCTGCCTGGACTTCTCATAGGCCTTGCTTCGCCGACGCTGTAGGGTGGGAAATTATAATGGTGCATATATCTCTTTTCTGTTTCTTCACTTATCCCATCAATAGTTTGGGACTCAGTTGCTGGTGCTAATGTCGCCACGGATAAGACCTGTGTTTGACCCCGTGTAAAAAGGCCTGACCCATGAGTTCTTGGCAGAAAATGGGCCTCACACCATATGGGTCTAATCTCCTCATGTTTTCTGTTATCAGGTCGGATTCCATCATCCAATATCAGACTTCTTACCTGTTCTTTTTTTATAGAATATAGGACATTTTCAATGTCTTTTTGGTATTCAGGATAAGTTTCTGCAAAATGTTCAATTGTATCTTCTTCAACCTTATCCATATTTTCCAACCTTTCTTGTTTTTCAAAGGTTTGGATTGCCCGGCGCATTTTCTCTGTTGCAAAATCCCTTATTACCCGGTCTATTTCCTGTGGTATTTCATATAATTCCACTTCCTTTTTGGCCTTACCTATTTCTTCAACAATGTTGTCTATAAAGTCTACAAGGGCCTTAATTTCTTCATGGCCGAAAAGTATAGCATCCAGAATCACTTCCTCCGAAACCTCATTAGCCCCTGCCTCAACCATCATAATAGCATCTTTGGTGCCGGAAACAATCAGATTTAAATCACTGACTTCTCTTTGGGCCAAGGTGGGATTAATTACAAAATCACCATCTACAATACCCACCATAACTGAAGCCGTAGGCCCGTGAAATGGTATATCTGAAATAGATAGGGCAATAGATGATCCTATCATAGCTACTATATCAGGGGTGCAGTCCGGGTCAACACACATTACAGTTGCAATAATTTGCACATCGTTAAAGTATCCTTCGGGAAACAAGGGTCTCAGGGGCCTGTCCATCAATCTCGAACTTAAAACAGCCCTTTCAGACGGCCTGCCTTCCCTTTTTATAAACCCGCCAGGAATTTTTCCAGCAGCATACATTTTTTCTTCAAACTCGCACGAAAGCGGGAAAAAATCAATATCCACCCTGGGTGATGCTGACGCTGTCGCTGTAACGTTAACGACTGTGTCACCGTACCTCAGTGTAACAGCCCCATTTGCCAGTTGGGCAACTTTGCCTATTTCCGCCTGGAGGAGCCTTCCTCCTAAAGCTGTCCTATAGGTCTTGTAATCTGTAAATTTCATCAATAAACCTCCCAATTTGTTTTTATAATCGGGTTTCGGCTTGACAAGTTAACCTACTCTCCGAGTAAGCTAAATTCTCAAGCCTTACCCTAGCATTTTTATACTAGCCCGATTAAATGAATTCTATGAAGGCGGAGGTTAACCTCCGCCTTCTAAATAACTTATTTTCTCAACCCTAAACGGGCAATCAGGGATCTGTACCTCTCAACATCTTTATTCTTTAAATAGTTTAATAGGTTTCTTCTCTGCCCGACCATCTTTAAAAGTCCCCTCCTAGAATGATGATCCTTCTTGTGGATTTTTAGATGTTCGTTTAAATCGTTGATCCGGTAGGTCAGTATTGCCACCTGGACTTCCGGAGACCCTGTATCACCTTCATGGGTCATGTACTCTTTGATAATCTCTGTTTTTTTTGCCTGGTCAATCATAGTGCTTCTCCTTATCTTAATACACCCATGCCGTGTCTAGCGCCGGAGTATCGCTAAACCCAGCAATAGGAACTAAATTAACAACTAATAATACCATGATAGCCTGCAGCAGTCAAGCAATCTTCCTTAATCTGCACGGCCAATTCTTCCACTGTTTCGAAGGCCATTTCTGGCCTCAACCTCTCCAGAAACTCTACCCTTATTTCCTTGCCGTATATTTCTTTGTTGAAATTGAAAATATGGGTTTCGATATTTCTGGCAGTAGAATCACTTACTGTGGGTCTCATGCCAACATTGGTAATGCTAGGATATCTAATGCCGCCGTAACTGCAATAAGTCACATAGACACCGTTGGCAGGATTAACCATATCCTCATCTATTGTAATGTTTAGGGTGGGAAATCCTAATGTCCTTCCAAAGCGGTTACCTTTCATAACGGTCCCCCCTGCGCTATAGTAATGGCCCATTAGGCCAAGGCACCTATTTACACAGCCTTTTTCTATATAATTTCTTATAAGGGTACTGCTGACCACTTCCCCACAAACCATATAAGGCTCAAGTATATGGATGCCAAACCCCTCGGACCCGCCTAGCCTCATCAGGGTTTCTGGCCTGCCTTTTCCATCTTTCCCGAAACGATAATTGAAGCCGCAATAGGCCTCCTTCATCTTTAGTTTGCCTATTAATACATCTATTATGAATTCTTCGGGTTCCATATATCGAATTCTATCATTGAAAGGAACGGTTACTATATTGTCTATACCTAATTCTTTGATTATTTCTACCTTTTCATCCCAACGAAGTATATTTTTCACTACCGCCTTTCCGGATATGATGTTCTTCGGGTGATTACTGAAGGTAAAAACAACACTTTTCAAATTCGTGCTCAATGCACAGTTGACCGTCCTGCGAATCAGCTCCTGATGTCCCTTATGAACCCCATCGAAATTTCCAAAGGCAATAACTGAGCTATCCATATTCTTAACTTGATTCAAATCCGTAAACAACTTCATCAGCACAACACCTTATCAGCCTTGTAAATATTTTTCTCTTTATCGTAGATAGATACTCCAAGAAATTCCTCTTGTCTATAAACGCGGTAAGCCTGCTCTAAGCCTTGGCGGTAGCGAATATGCCTTATTCCCTCTTCTACATAAGGCCTTTGCAATACTACAGCCTCGGATTCCCTTATATAACCACCTTTGCTAAACCAACGGGCCCTATCTTCATTA
>CAZMMB010000046.1:0-9325 GCA_964567325.1 uncultured Oscillospiraceae bacterium | reverse complement strand
CAATGATGATCATGGCTGCTTTTACCGGATGCGGTGGTGGCGATAATGGTGGTGAGCTTGAAAAGGTCATAAAGATTGGTGTCTTTCAGCCTACTACTGGTGAAAATGGCGGGGGAGGTTTTCAAGAGGTGCTGGGTATCCGCTATGCTAATACCGTATATCCAACTGTAGAAATTGATGGCGAAAGCTACGAGGTAAAACTAGTAGAGGTGGATAACAAATCGGATAAGACCGAGGCTGTTACAGCGGCCCAGAACCTGGTTAATGCAGGGGTGTCTGCTGTAATTGGCTCATATGGCTCAGGGGTATCTATCGCTGCAGGGCCGACATTTGAAGACGCTCAAATACCTGCCGTTGGCGCATCTTGCACAAATCCCCAGGTTACTGAAGGAAATGACTACTATTTCCGTGTTTGTTTTCTAGATCCCTTTCAAGGGACAGTAATGGCAAACTATGCTATACAAAATGGAGCCAAAACAGCTGCTGTTATCACCCAGCTAGGTGATGACTATTCCTCCGGATTAGGGGCATTTTTCGTAGATGCATTCAATAGGCTGGGGGGTGCTGAATCAGTAGTCGCACAAGAGCAGTTCCAGACGAATCAGACAGACTTCAAAGCCATATTAACAAATATTAAAGCTAAAAATCCTGAGGTCATATTTGCTCCTTCGTCAATAACTACTGCCCCATTGATTATAAAGCAAGCCCGCGAACTTGGCATAAAGGCACCCATTATGGGTGGTGATACCTGGGAGAATGCAACTATTATTGAAAACGCTGGGGTAGACGCCGAAGGTATTGTCCTTTCAACATTCTTCGATGAGGCTGAGCCAGCTACCGACGAAGCGGCTAACTTTATAGCAGGATTTAAGCAGTATTTGAAAGATAATGGGCAAGATGAAATTATTCCTGCTGTTTCTGCATTGGGTTATGACGCATACATAACCGTATTGGAGGCAATTAAGGCCGCCGGATCTACCGAAGGGCCAGCTATACGCGATGCTCTTACTGGTGTTAGCGTTGAAGGCGTAACCGGGTCTATTTCTTTTGATGCAACAGGGGATGCTAACAAAGACATGGCATTTATCAAGACCGTAGAAAACGGTGCTTTTAAGTTCCTTATGACCGTTTCAGTGGAATAAGCTGAGAAGTAATATTATGAAATTGGTGGGGGTTATTGCCCCCACTTATTTTGGCAATTATGTAATACAGGAATCCTGCCATTCAGGACTCTATAGGGAGGCCTTAACATATGACAATATCAGTTTTTTTACAACATTGCCTGACCGGGATATCTTTGGGTGGTGCCTATGCACTTATAGCTATTGGCTACACTATGGTTTATGGAATTCTGCGACTTATAAACTTTGCTCATGGCGATATTTTTATGATGGCAGGTTATTTCATGATATTTGCAATGGCTTCATTTCCATGGTATATAGCCCTTCCTATAGTTTTGATAGCAACTGTTCTTTTAGGGGTGCTTATTGAACGTGTCGCTTATAAACCACTCCGAAATGCTCCAAGGATGTCAATTATGATATCGGCTATAGGAGTATCATACCTTTTACAAAACCTGGCTACATATTTATTTACCGCCCTTCCTAGGGGATATCCAACAATACCCATGTTGAAGAAAATCTTTCAGATTGGACCACTTTCGGCTTCTCTAGTGACCTTTGTTACCCCGGTGCTTACACTGATTCTAGTATATATGATGATATTTTTGACAAACCATAGTAAAATTGGCATGGCTATGCGGGCAGTTTCCAGGGATTTTGAGACAGCTCAGCTCATGGGGATAAAAATTAATAGGGTAATCACAATAACCTTTGCAATAGGTTCCCTACTAGCCGCAATTGGATCCATTCTCTATTTTACTGACAGAATGGCTGTTTTTCCTTTTAGTGGTGCCCTGCCAGGCCTTAAATGTTTTGTGGCTGCGGTACTAGGTGGCATAGGCAGTATACCTGGTGCCATGATAGGGGGATTTATTTTAGGGTTGGGGGAGACGGCCCTGGTGGCAATGGGTTATTCCACCTTTAGTGATGCCTTTACCTTTGTGCTCCTAATATTGATGTTGCTAATCCGGCCTACGGGGCTGTTTGGCGAGAAAGTGACGGATAAGGTATGAAGAGTATGAATGCTAAAATTAAACATATTTTATCGATAGGTCTTGTAGCCGCCGTGATAGCCATCCTTTGGTATCTGGATTCCAATAAAATAGAGTATAGTTATGCTATTGCAATTCTTCAGCGGAGCGCGATTTATGCTGTAGTGGCCGTAGCTATGAATCTGCTTACAGGTTTTACGGGATTATTTTCCCTTGGCCAGGCAGGATTTATGGCAATAGGCGCATATACGGTAGGAATTTTAACAATCCCTGTGGAGTTAAGGCCTAATGTATATTATATAAATGGCATAGCTCAGCCCTTGGCTAATGCCCATCTACCCTTTTGGGCAGCACTTATACTAGGGGGTCTAATGGCTGCTTTGGTGGGGGGGCTTATAGGCATACCGGTTCTGCGCTTAAAAAGTGATTACTTGGCCATAGCAACATTGGGTTTTTCAGAGATTATAAGGGCATTGATTGCGGCCCCTCAGCTGGACCGGATTACCAACGGATCTTATGGAATAAAGAGCATACCAGGCTTCCAATCCGTGTTTCAGGTCTTCGCCATAGCTGCCTTGTGCATTTTGATAATGGTTATGGTGATTAACTCATCCTATGGTAGGGCCTTTAAAGCTATGAGGGAGGACGAAACAGCCGCGGAAGCAATGGGTATTAATCTGTTCAAGCATAAGAGCATGTCCTTTATTATCAGCTGTTTCTTCACAGGAATTAGCGGTGGTCTTTTAGCTGTTTTCATGAGATCTATCGATTCTAAGACCTTCCAGCTTAACATTACTTATGATATTTTGTTAATTGTCGTCCTGGGTGGCCTTGGGAGCATTACGGGCAGTGTCCTAGCCTCCTTTTTAATGACAGCTGGAAGAGAGTGGTTGCGATTTTTTGATGTGCCTTTGGTAATTGGGGGATTTCAAGTGCCACTATTCCGCAATGGCTTTCGAATGGTTATCTTTTCCCTGATTCTGATGGTAGTAGTCCTCTATTACAGAAAAGGCCTTATGGGAAATAAGGAGTTTTCCTGGGAGGGTGTTCTAAGATTCTTTCAAAGGTTAGGCCAATCTTTCAAGAGAAAAACACCGGGAAGGGGGGATGAGGCCAATGTCTGATAATGTACTCCGCTTGACCGATGTAACTATGCAATTCGGTGGGGTAATGGCTGTAGACAACTTATCCCTTGAGGTGAATAAAGGCGAAATCGTGGCCTTAATTGGACCCAACGGGGCCGGTAAAACAACAGCATTTAACGTAATAACCGGTGTCTATGCGCCAACTAATGGATTAGTTGCTTTCAATGGGGATACTATTATAAGCAATTATCCCCAGGGCAAGATGAAGAAGATGTACCAGGGTGATAACCAGGGTAAATACAATAATCTAATTATTAGAAGTCCCGATGTCATAACAAAGCTAGGAATAGCCAGGACCTTCCAAAACATCAGGCTTTTTAAAAATTTAACTGTATTTGAAAACGTCCTTATAGCCAAGCACATGAATATGCGGGCCGGCTTATTTAGATCTGCTAGTATGCTTAACTATAATGAGGAAAAGTCAATGAGGCGGGAATCAATGGACCTCTTGGATATATTCGGCCTAGCAGACCTTAAAGAAGAAATAGCCAGTTCTCTTCCATATGGTCAACAAAGGCGGCTTGAGATAGCCAGGGCCTTAGCTACAAAACCCAGTCTATTGCTTTTGGATGAGCCGGCTGCCGGAATGAATCCGCAGGAGACCAATGAACTGACGGCATTTATAAGGAGAATAAGAGACGAGTTCCAGCTGACCGTATTTATGATAGAGCACCATATGAACTTAGTTATGGAGATATCGGAACGGATCTATGTTTTAGATTTTGGCAAGTTGATAGCCTCAGGGACCCCTGAAGAAATACAGAATAATCACAAGGTAATTGATGCATATCTGGGGGTGGCCGAAGATGAGTAAGGAAGTAATGGCAAACAATTTGCACTTAAATATTTCAAATTTGAGCGTTTCATATGGTGGAATCCAAGCTGTAAAAGATATTTCTATATCTGTACCAAGGGGACAAATCGTAACCCTAATTGGTTCCAACGGGGCGGGTAAAAGCACTACCCTGCGTACAATAGCTGGGGTAGTCAGACCGAGGGAAGGTTCTATACTTTTCAATGGAGATGAGATTCTTGGAAAAGCCCCTAACGATATTGTTTCCATGGGAATCACCTTAGTGCCTGAGGGAAGGCGGGTCTTTGATAATTTAACAGTCCTAGAGAATCTAAAAATAGGTGCTTATGTCCACAATGTCAAGTTGGATGATGACATTGAGCGTGTTTATAATCTTTTTCCTAGGCTTAAAGAGAGATATTGGCAACTAGCAGGGACCTTATCGGGAGGGGAGCAACAGATGCTTGCCGTAGGAAGGGCTTTGATGAGCAGACCAAAGCTGATAATGATGGATGAACCTTCCTTGGGTTTAGCCCCCTTAATTGTAAAAGATATTTTCAATATTATAAAGACTATAAATGATGAAGGGATTACCGTACTTCTTATTGAACAAAATGCTAACCTAGCCTTAAAGATTGCAGACAGGGGCTATGTAATGGAAACGGGCTCTATCACATTAGAGGGGACAGGAGCTGAACTATTGGCAAATGAAAGTGTTAGGGAGGCTTACCTAGGAAAAAGAAAATAATTCTGATATTGCATAAAAATGTCTTAAATTATGCCTCTAATTATTTTCCGTATTTCGTACAGAATTTACGGTTGTGTGTAGATTTTTCACCTGAAAAGGCGGAATATGAACAAAATTTACGGTTGTGTGTGGATTTTCACTGACCTTTTCACACACAACCGTAAATTTTGCTCATTATATGCGATTCTTTTTGCAAGGGGGTTAATTGCAAAACTAACTGCACATTTTAGCTCGTCTGAGGATCTAAATGGGTTAGGGTCAGTTGCAAAACAAACTGTATCTTTTTGCCATTTGAAGACCTATATGCCCATTTGGATTAAACGTAATATTTTATGCAATTGCAGCTGCATTTTTTGCAATTGTAAATGTACTATTTTTATCTTTTACAATTGAAACTGTAAAAGATAAATGAAACAGAGAATTGATTGTTTAATGTATGTATCAATCTTTTCAAATAAAAATGGTGCGTAAGAAATGGCCATAGGCAATATGATTTGATACAATATATTAATATGATATGGAACATGCAAAAAATAATATAAGCCATTTGCTATGTTGAACCAAGAAAAGGTTTATAAAGCTTGATAATATAAACTATTAAATGACAAATATGAAATTATGGCTTATGGACCTAAACCATTATTAGTTTTCCGCTTAAAATGGTTTATAAATCAATTATAAATAAACCATTTAACAATTTTATATCTCAAATGGTTTATCTAGACTTGGGCCTGCTGAAGATCCATAAATGTTTTCATTTACTGGGTCACCTACTACTGGGTTATGGCTATCTATTACTAGGTTATGGTCACCTACTACTGGGTTATGGCTATCTATTACTAGGTTATGGCCACCTACGAGGTTTTTCCAGGGCAATCGCATAGAAGCAACATAAACGACGCAGGCGGGTTAAGGGCGGCAAACTGTACGAAAATCTAGTTTGATGAATAAGTTTTGCATATACAGGTTATACAGTCATGCGACAGATAGAATTTTGCATATTTCGATGCTTAAGCTATTTTAGTCTTTTATGCGATTTCCCTGGGGTTTTTTAATGGCCATGGCCATAGGCTATAGGATTTGATACAATATATAGAAGATTAATAATCTAGATGGGGGGCAGTAGGTTTATGAAACTATATGAATACATGGGAAAAGAGTTATTTGCCAAATATGGAATACCGGTTCCAAGAGGCAGGGTTGCCAGGACTCCCGAAGAGGCAAGGGAAATAGTAGCCGAGATTGGGGACTCAGTAATTAAGTCCCAAATACTTTCGGGCAAAAGGGGTAAGGCAGGTGGCATAAAGTTTACGGATGACCCCGAAGAGGCAAAAGCAATTGCAGCATTGCTTCTGGGTGAAAATTTGTTGGGAATGCCTGTAGAATCGCTGCTTGTAGAAGAAAAACTAATAATACATAAGGAATACTACATCGCAATAACCATTGACGGGGAAATGAAATGTCCTGTGGTTTTGGCCTCCACTCACGGGGGTGTGGACATAGAAGAGGTGCCAGAAGAGTACATGGTAAGATTCCCTATTGATTATAGGGTAGGTATGATGCCCTATGTATCAGGAAATATAATTCGACGCATGGGTCTTGAAGCTGGCCAAGATAAGCAGGTGCGGAAGATTCTTGAGAAATTATACAGGATCTTTGTTGAAATTGATGCCGAACTCTTGGAAATCAACCCCCTGATAGTCAGCAATGATTGTGTGATTGCCGCTGATGCCAAAGTTACTATAGATGATGAGGCATTATATAGGCATCCGGACCTTCCCCGGGTTGAAGAGAGGACAGAATCTGAAAAAAAGGCCCATGACCTAGGTCTCGCCTTCGTTGAACTAGAGGGTGATATTGGGGTAATGGCAAATGGTGCCGGCATCACTATGGCTACCCTTGATACAATCCAGCACTATGGGGGCAAGGCCGCCAATTTCCTAGATGCTGGTGGCGGTGCGGGGGAGGAAGTGACCAGCCAGGCCTTAGGCTTGATTTTAGAGAGGAAGCCTAAAGCAATTCTAATAAACATTTTTGGTGGCATTACCCGCTGCGATGATGTGGCAAATGCCTTGCTTGCAGTCAAGGAAAAAAGGAATATTGCTGTCCCTGTAGTGATCCGACTAGTAGGGACAAATCAGGAAAAAGGGCAAGAAATTTTAAGGCAGGCAGGAATAGAGACCTTTGAAACCATGTACCAAGCAGCAGAAAAGGCAGTATTGATGGCTGCAGGCCAAGGACAGGAGGTCAGGTAGATGGCTATATTTATCGATGAGAACACAAATGTATTAATTCAAGGAATAACTGGAAAGCAGGGAAGCTTCCATGCCGGCCACATGGTCGACTATGGAACTAAGGTGGTCGCAGGTGTATCACCCGGGAAGGCTGGCAGAAATGTTCATGGCATACCTGTATATGATTCCGTTTCTGATGCTATGGACCACTATAGAATTGATGCATCCATTTTGTTTATACCGGCTAGGCATGCCAAAGATGGTGCTTTCGAGGCAATAGCTGCTGGTGTGAAATTGCTTGTTTTATTGGCGGAGCATATTCCTGTACACGATGCCATGGCAATCATGGATTATGCCAAATGCAAGGGGACCACGGTGGTGGGTCCTAACACCTTCGGTTTAGTATCGTCGGGAAAATCAAAAATAGGCATAATGCCAAATCAATATTTCATACCCGGCCCGGTTGGTATAGTTGCCCGGTCAGGAACCTTAAGCTATGAGATTGTTGGCTCTTTGAAAGAATCTGCTATAGGGACATCTACGGTAGTAGGTCTGGGAGGAGACCGGTTGGTGGGTTTGAATTTTATAGACTGTCTGTCTGGCTTCGAGGACGATGAAGAGACAAAAGTAGTGGTTTTGGTGGGAGAAATAGGGGGGATGGCGGAGGAAAGAGCTGCCGAATTTATAGGTGAACATATGAAAAAGCCTGTAGTTGCATATTTGGCGGGGAAAAGTGCACCTGCAGGTAAGCGGATGGGACATGCAGGGGCTATTATAGAGCGGGGTATGGGCACACTAGATGGAAAAATTAAGGCTTTGGAAGCTGCTGGGGTTCAGGTTGCTTCCCTAGCTTTCGACCTGCCCCAATTAGTTAAAAAAGTCCTGGATCAGGATAGGATGGGCCATAATGAAATTTGATATTATTAAAATAATAACCAATCCTTTCATCCTAGTTTTTTTCACTGTTTCCATAGGGTTATTGCTAGGTAGAATTCGTTTTGCAAAGATTAATATTGGCAGTTCAGGAGCCCTTTTTGTGGGGTTGGCCGTAGGTTGGGCCGTGCATGAATTTTGCGCGAAGGTAGTTGAAAAGGGAGAAAATGCATTAGGCTATTCCTCTGCTAGCAGATTAATAAACGATGGGGTAATAGCAAATATTTTCTTCGAATTATCACTTATTCTTTTTGTAGCCGCAGTGGGTTTGTTAGCAGCCAAAGATATATTGGCAGTATTAAAAAAATATGGTGGGAAATTCATTATCTTAGGTTTCTTAATTACCCTAGTAGGGGCTTTGGGCACCTATGGGGCAACATACCTAATTGATGATGCCAACTCATATGAAGTCGCAGGGGTATATACGGGGGCTTTGACAAGTTCCCCCGGATTGGGTGCCGCTTTAGAGAGCGTGAAAGGCCAGGCTAGAGATTATGCGGAAAACTATAGCGATCAGCCTGACCGGGTAAAAGAAAAAATCCTCCTGATGGTAGACCCCTCTGGGGAACTTTCATTAGAAAACACTAAGACCTTAGGGCAAGATCAAAAGGATGTATATATCTTCAATGCGGAAGCCGGAGTGGGGGTTGGCTATGCCATCGGTTACCCATTTGGTGTTCTGATTGTAATCTTTGCAGTAAATTTTCTTGCCGGCATATTTGGAATTGATGTAGAGGAAGAAAAGAAAAAATTTGCTATAGAAATGGAGCAATTAAGAAAATCTGATGGTGGGAAGCTAGTTCCTACAAGCCCTTTTTCTATGACATCTTTTGCAATAGTCAGCCTGGTTGGTTATATTTTAGGTAGTGTGGAAATATATCTGGGACCAATGGGATATTTTAAACTAGGGGCTACAGGAGGCGTTTTGATTATGGGACTGGTTTTGGGATATATTGGTAAGATAGGGCCAATCTCATTTAGGATTAATCCTGAGGATCTTTATGTTGTAAGAGATATGGGCCTGTCTTTATTCTTGGCCATTGTTGGTTTAAAATATGGATTTCGTGCTTTTGATGCACTTTTGGAATCGGGAATAGCCCTGGCCTTAACATCGATTTTAGTTGGCAGCCTAGCTATTATGGCTGGGTTTTTAGTAGGTCGCTATATCTTTAAATTAAATTGGGTTATGCTAGTTGGAACAATCTGTGGAGGCATGACTTCCACACCAGGTCTTGGTGCGGCAATCGATGCAATTGGGTCCGATGATCCTGCTGCTGGCTATGGGGCAACATATCCTTTCGCCTTGCTCGGCGTTATCATATTTTCTATACTCCTCCATAAGGTTCCCCTATTATAGGG
>CAZMMB010000045.1:6337-9418 GCA_964567325.1 uncultured Oscillospiraceae bacterium | reverse complement strand
ATAGAGAAATAGCCCTGAAAAGTACACTACACGCACATATTTGACCAAATATCCAAGAAAAATAACACTACACGCGCATATTTGACCAGCATATCAAGAACAGGTACACTGCACGCACATATTTGACCATCATATCAAAAACAAGAACACCGCACGCACATATTTGACCAAATATCTAGGAAAAATAACACTGCACGCATATATTTGGCCAGCATGTCAAGGACAGATATACTGCACGCACATTTTGACCAAGTAAGTCAGGTAAAAGTATGATCATCATTGTCAAATAGTTAGTACCGCTTGGAGAGTTTATCCAAATTGGCTCTTCTCTTTATTTTGGCTAAACTTTTTTTCCCTTGCAGGCTCTGTGACAATAACGTCAAAAGTTTGCCCTTTGATTTTATCGCCTCATTGGTTTATACTGTTTGACAAGAGGTGAGAAAAAATGCGTCAAACACTTACAATTAATGCAGGGCAACAAAAATACACTGTAACCACCGAAAGTGGATTCTTTAAAAGGATGGGCGAGACCCTAGCCAAATCCTATGGTGGAAGAAAGATTGCCCTTATAACGGATGACAATGTAATGAAACTATATGAGGAAGAGTTGCGCAATCAAATGGACAAAGCGGGAATTGAATGGACTCTGATTTCCCTAGCTCCCGGCGAGGATAGTAAGTCCCTTGATGTTATACCCAAACTATATAGTAGACTCCTTGATTTTCAATTGACCAGGGAGGATATCATATTGGCCCTTGGGGGTGGAGTGGTAGGAGACATTTCCGGTTTCACCGCTGCCACCTTTCTAAGAGGAGTAAACCTCATCAATATACCTACTACCTTAATGGCCATGGTTGATGCTAGCATAGGGGGGAAAAATGGGGCTAACCTTCCTGAAGGTAGAAATATGGCAGGAACCTTCTATCAACCTCTAGAAGTCTTTATTGACCCGCTGTTTGTAAGAACCTTACCAGATAAGGTTTTTGACGATGGTATGGCCGAGGTAATAAAATATGGTTGCGCCTTCGACCCAGACCTTTTTGCGGATCTTGCTGATAAGGCATCCAAGAACGATGGTTCTGGGATAGAATCTATTATCTACAGGTGTTGCCTCATAAAGAAACAGATAATTGAATTGGATAGCCGCGATTATGGCATAGCTATGCTTCTGAATTTTGGTCACACCTTCGGCCACTGTATTGAGAACTACTTTCCTGAAGAAGGCTTTACTCATGGTGAGGCAGTAGCTATAGGTATGTATACCAACGCAATGGCCGGAGAAAAAGCAGGCCTTACTGCCCCAGGTACCGGGCAAGCTATCAAACATCTTCTCATGGGCTACGATTTACCCTTTGAGCTGCCCGAAGATGCGGATATACGGAAAATCTCAGAGGCAGTCAAACACGATAAGAAACGCCGGGGAAACAATCTAAACATTGTCCTACTTGAAAAGATTGGCAAAGCCTTCCTCTATCAAATGGATAAGTCTCAATATGCGGATTTTATTGATTATAAGAATTTATAGGATCATTTTGTCCTCTTTTATATCTATAGTAATTGTTTCTCCATCCTTGACCTGACCGCCAATTATCTTTGTTGCCAGCTCTGTTTCTATATGCTTCTGAAGGTATCTTTTAACCGGTCTCGCTCCAAAGGCCGGAGAATATGCCTCTTTAGCGATGAACCGCTTGGTCGCATCTGTAAGGTGAACCCCTATGTCACGATTTCTAAGCCTTTGTTTGATATCTTCCATTGAAAGGTCGATAATCCCCATAATCTGTTCCTCTGTAAGGGGTGAGAAGACTATGATGTCATCTATCCGGTTGATAAACTCAGGCCGGAAATGACCTTTCATTTGCTCTTCAACCACATCCTTTACCTCATCCGATATGGTCCCATCATTTCCTATATGCTCAAGGAGGTAGGGGCTTCCTATATTAGATGTCATTATGACTATACAATTTTTGAAATCCACTGTCCTTCCCTGGTTATCTGTGAGTCTCCCATCATCCAAAAGTTGCAAGAGTATATTAAACACATCCGGGTGGGCCTTCTCGATTTCATCAAAAAGAATTACAGAATAAGGCCTCCTTCTCACTGCCTCCGTTAACTGTCCCCCCTCATCATATCCCACATATCCCGGGGGAGCCCCTATCATTCTTGCTACAGAATGCTTTTCCATATATTCAGACATGTCGATTCGAATCATGTTCCTTTCCGAATCAAACAGGGCCTCAGATAATGCCTTGGCGAGCTCAGTTTTTCCAACACCTGTAGGCCCTAGGAAAATAAATGACCCTATAGGTCTGTTGGGATCCTTTAAACCTGCCCTTGCTCTGAGAACAGCCTGGGACACGGAATTAACAGCATCATCTTGGCCTATGACCCTTTTATGAAGGAGCTGGGGTAATTTCAAGAGTTTCTCCCTTTCGGCCTCTACCAACCTGCTCACAGGTATCCCTGTCCATTTTGCTACCACCTGGGCAATTTCTTCCTCCGTTACTTCCTCTTTTAGAAGTCGATTTTCCTTACCCTGGTCTATTTCATCAATTTCTTCCTGTAGCTTTTTTTCTAATGCCGGCAATCTACCATATTTTAGTTCGGCTAGTCTTTCAAGGTCGTAGCGTCTTTCCGCCTCCTCAATCTCATGTCTTACGTCCTCTATCTCTTGTTTTGTAGCCTTTTTCCCTGTGATCGCCTGTTTTTCAGCCTCCCACCGGGCCCTCATCTCATCATTCTCTTCCTTGAACCTTACAAGTTCACTCTCAATATTCTTTAACCTAATCTTGGAGGCCTCATCAAATTCTTTTTTTAGCGCCTGTTTTTCTATTTCCAATTGCATAATCTTCCGAGCGCATTCATCCAATTCTGCAGGCATGCTGTCTATTTCCGTCCTTATCATGGATGCAGCTTCATCCATTAAATCTATTGCCTTATCGGGCAAAAATCGATCACTGATATACCTATGTGACAGAGTTGCACACGCAATCAAGGCATTATCGGTAATCCTTACACCGTGATGGATTTCAAACCTCTCCTTAAGGCCCCTAAGTATGGAAATTGTGTCTTCAACGGTAGGTT
>CAZMMB010000045.1:0-6327 GCA_964567325.1 uncultured Oscillospiraceae bacterium | reverse complement strand
ACTCATCCAGGGTAGTTGCCCCTATGCAGTGGAGTTCCCCCCGTGCTAATTTAGGCTTCAATAAGTTGCCTGCATCCATAGAACCTTCGGCCTTGCCTGCTCCCACAATGTTATGGATTTCATCAATAAAAAGTATAATCTTCCCCTCAGATTTTTCAATCTCGCTGAGTACCGATTTGAGCCTCTCTTCAAACTCCCCCCTGTATTTAGCACCGGCAATTAGCGACCCCATATCTAGGGCGTAAATGGTTTTATCTTTCAGACCCTCGGGGACATCCCTGTTCAATATTCTTTGGGCCAGACCTTCCACTACCGCGGTCTTTCCCACACCCGGTTCTCCTATTAAAACAGGGTTATTCTTTGTCCTTCTAGATAATATCTGTATCGTATGGCGAATCTCTCCGTCACGACCAATTACAGGGTCCAATTTACCTTTTCTGGCAAGATCAACTAGGTCCCTTCCGTACTTCTCCAAGGCCTCGTAGCTTTCCTCCGGATTTTGGCCGGTTACCCTTTGGTTTCCCCTAACTTTGGTAAGGGCCTGTAAAAAAACTTCCCTGTTGATATTGTGCTTTAGAAATAGCTTGGATGATGGCGTATTCTTCTCATTGATTAATGCTAAATAAAGATGCTCTACACTTATATAATCATCCTTAAACTCATTTGCTAGCTTTTCTGCCTCGATTAACAGCTGGTTTAACCTCCTACTGGCATACATGGAGTTAGCTCCGCCCTGAACTTTGGGCAGCTTGTCTATTTCCCTGCCCAACTCCTCAGTTAAGATTCCACCATTCACTTCCATTAAATCTATCAGCCTAGGGATGAGCCCATCCTCTTGTAGCAACAAGGCTAGGTGAAGGTGTTCCCCATCTATTTGTTGATGGCCTTCCTCTATGGCAATCTTCTGGGAATCAATAATTGCCCCCCTTGCTTTTTCCGTCATCCTTTCCATATTCATATGACCACCTCCATTACAGTTTTCTCCTGATATCATTTCCATATCATGTATTTTATACCCGGTAATAACACAGGTAAAACATAAATTAGCACTCACATATTAAGAGTGCTAACTGTATCTGCCTTATATCCCCAGCCCATATATTAGAAAAAAATGCTTGCTAAACCTTTGAAGATCCAGTCTACTGTAGGGCTTAAAATCTTGCCCGTAACATTGAATAGTATAAGAATCATGAGTATTATAAAGCCTTTGTCATAAATTCTATAATAAAATTCGGTATTCCTCAAATTAAAGACCTGTGTGATTACATTGAAGCCATCCAAGGGGGGAATAGGTAATAGGTTGAAGACCAGTAGGACTATATTGATAAAGGCAGCAGATATTAAAATATCATTTAGTATTCCCCCTAAATCAGACAGCATGAAATTCAAAGCAAATTGATAGAGGAGGCGGATAATTGCCATAAAAATAATTGCCAGTAGCAGGTTGAAAGTAACTCCAGCCAAAGAAACGAACAGTTCGTCCCTCCTTGGCTTTTTAAAATTCCTAGGGTTTATCATTACCGGCTTGCCCCAGCCAAATCCTATAAATATCAATGCGATAAATCCTATAGGATCTATATGGGCTGCGGGATTGATGGTTATTCGATTCTGGTATTTTGGTGTTGGGTCCCCACACCTATATGCAACCAAGGCATGGGCGAACTCATGAAAAGAAAGTCCTATTATAATGCCAGGTAACAATATTATGGTTCTCATAAACCATTCTAAAGGGCTACTGTAGCGTCCACCGCTTAAGACTTGAAAAAACATAAATAAAATTAAAATCAAAGCGGTAGGATTCGATAAAAATCGTCTCAAATGAAACTCCTTTCTGCACAATTAATAACAACATACTATCACAAATTCTGGTCCATTGAAATATATTGATATTAATATGCTCCTGATTAATGAATCAAATCAGGAAAAGAGAGGTGATCAGCAAGTTATGATTCAAAACAATAATAGGGTCCCGTTCCCCGAAACTCCTGCTTTACCGCAGCACTACATCTGCACCACAATTCACACTATACAGGCTGGAGATACTCTTTATGCTTTATCACATAAATACAATGTAACGGTATCCGCATTAATGCAGGCAAACAACATAGACAATCCTTACAGCTTACAAATAGGACAGCAAATTTGCATACCTAGACAAGATGTCGTTTCTAACAACATAGAATGTGATGGCATTATGCATACCATCGTGAAGGGGGATACACCTTACCTTCTGGCTAAACACTATGGGGTAACCTTGAATTCCGTTTTAGAAGCCAACCCCAAAATTGATCCCCACAATCTGATGATTGGTTCACAATTATGTATTCCAGGTGTCGAACCGGCCGCCCCTGAACCCAGTATTCCACAAGCACCTTTTCCCATGCCACCTCGCCTACCAATCGAAATACCTAGCCAGCCAGCCATACCGGTAGAGCCAGTGCCCATTGAGCCAATACCGATCCAACCAAGGTCCATGACCCCTATGCCAGAAGCTCCAATGCCAGCGCCAGTCCAACCAGGACCCAGGACTCCTATGCCAGAAGCTCCAATGCCAACGCCAGTCCAACCAGGAGCCAGGACCCCTATGCCAGAAGTTCCAATGCCAACGCCGGTCCAACCAAGACCCAGGACTCCTATGCCAGAAGTTCCAATGCCAGCGCCGGTCCAACCAGGGCCCAGGACTCCTATGCCAGAAGTTCCAATGCCAGCGCCGGTCCAACCAAGACCCAGGGCTCCTATGCCAGAAGTTCCAATGCCAGTTCCAGTCCAACCGGGACTCAGGACCCCTATGCCGGAAGTTCCAATGCCAGCTCCAGTCCAACCAGGACCCAGGGCTCCTATGCCGGAGGTTCCAATGCCAGCTCCAGTCCAACCAGGGCAAGGGAGGGCAGCTTCCACAAAATCAGAATATACTGTAAATGAGGGAGACACCCTTTACATGATAGCCAAAAACAATGGAATTACATTAGATGAATTAATTAATGCAAACCCAGATTTAGATTTTTACAACCTAAAAGTTGGAATGATACTTTTTCTGCCCGGCAAAGCCCCTAAGGCAAATCCTGCAGACGACAAATTCTATTCCGTTCAGCCCGGTGACAATTTAGATAGGATATGCAATCATCTCAAGGTTTTACCAAGAAATCTTATGAAAGCAAACCCGCAACTTACAATTATCGATTATTCCATGCCTGGCACAAAGATCTGCATACCAGGTTAAAATTGTTGCTAGTTTTACAGTCTAGGGCGGCTAGATACCCGCCCTAGAATAATTAAAAATACAGTGGCTTTGCTTCACATAATTCCTTAACTATGCCCCTGGCTTTGTCTGCGGCAATACTATCACCGGGACTATTCAGGACCCAAGAGATTGCCTCAGCAGTTTTTTTAATTTCTTCCTTCCCAAAACCCCTGCTAGTAATAGCAGCCGTCCCCAGCCTGATACCCGATGTAATAAAAGGTCCATTAGGATCCCCTGGCACGGTGTTCTTATTAGTTGTAATTCCACAACCATCCAAGATGCTTTCAGCTTCCTTACCTGTAATATTCTTATCGATTAAATTTAAAAGCAGAAGGTGATTATCGGTCCCGCCTGACACAAGACGAAATCCTTTTGCTGTCAGTTCATTGGCCAAAGCCTTGCTGTTTTCCAATACCTTCTTTTGATATTCTGCGAATTCAGGCGAGGCAGCTTCCCAGAAACATACCGCCTTAGCAGCAATAACATGCATTAAGGGTCCCCCCTGCATACCTGGAAAAATCGCCTTATCTATCTGCTTAGAAAACCTACTTTCTGCCAGAATTGCCCCACCCCTTGGACCTCTCAATGTCTTATGGGTGGTAGTTGTAACTACATGGGCATGTCCTACTGGATTTGGATGCAGACCTACGGCCGACAAGCCCGCAAAATGGGCCATATCAACCATGAGAAAAGCCCCAACTTCATCTGCTATTTCCCTAAAAAGTTCCGCATCTATTGTCCTAGGGTATGCGCTGGCCCCTGCCACAATCATTTTAGGTCTGTGCTTCCTAGCCAAATCTCTGATGTTATCAAAATCCAATACTTCTGTTTTGTTATCTACTCCGTATGGGATAAAATTATAGTTTATTCCTGAGAAGTTTACTGGGCTACCATGGGTCAAATGCCCCCCGTTAGACAAATCCATGCCCATAACCTTGTCACCATGTTCTAGAAAGGCCGCATATACAGCCAGGTTAGCACTTGACCCTGAATGGGGTTGAACATTTGCATATTCTGCATTGAACAAGGATTTTAGTCGGGCCCTTGCTATATCCTCCACTTCATCAACATGCTCACAGCCTCCGTAATATCTTTTACCAGGATAACCTTCAGCATATTTATTTGTTAGAACACTGCCTGTCGCTTCCATTACTGCCTGAGATGTAAAGTTCTCCGATGCAATTAGCTCAATATTGTTCTCTTGTCTTGCAATTTCCCTCTGTATCATAGCATTGATAACTGGATCCGTCTTTTTTAAATTACTGTAGTTCATCTTGTTGCCTTTCTTTCCCTAGTCTATTGTTATTTTTGCTGCAAATTAAGCAATAAGCACCAACTCGCTAAGTTTATACTATAATACAATCAAGCCCGTTCCACAATAGTTTTTTTCCTATGTTTCTTTTTCGGCTTTTGATGGTATAATATGCAATACGATGGTTTGGAAAAACCATCCATCAACTAATATGCAACTATTAATGTTTCCGGGAGGTATAAATATGTCAACAAATACTCTTTATCTTACAGCAGATAATTTCGAAGAAGAAGTAATAAAATCTACAAGCCCAGTTTTAGTAGATTTCTACGCAGATTGGTGTGGCCCCTGCCAGGCCTTAGGTCCGGTCATCGATGATTTAGCCGACAAATATCAGGGAAAAGCCAAAATATGCAAGATTAACATCGACGAACATAGGAAAGTTGCCCTTAGCTACAAGGTCATGAGCATTCCAACTATGTTCCTGTTCAAGGACGGTGAAATAAAAGAAAGAATTACAGGTGGTTTGCCGGCATCTGTGTTGGAAGAAAAAATTAATGCACTCTTGTAATGTTTGTAAAATATCACCGTTAAGGAGAAAAAAAATTGTTATCGTTTGAATGGCCCGGCCTATTAAACATACCTGTGGTTATATATGCCATTAATTTCATGATTGCCTTCGCGATAATTTTTTTAGAGCGTAAAAATCCCTCAGCCTCGCTAGCATGGATTATGGTTTTATTCATGTTACCTGGGGTGGGGATTTTTCTATATATTTTATTATCCCAAAATATCTCTCGTCAAAAAATTTTTAGACTTTCAACCTTTGAAGCAGAGGTTATCGACAGTGCTTTAAGTGATCAAATCACCGATATCAAGCAGGGTAAGTATATCTTTTCTAACTGCCAGGCAGAAAAATGGCGTGACATGGTCCTCCTTCACCTGCGCTACTCGGGTGCCTTTTACTCTCAGGATAACAGTGTCTCTGTCTATACGGAGGGACACAAAAAGTTTGATGCCCTATTTGAAGAAATAGAAAATGCTAAGCGCTCTGTTCATGTCATGTATTACATAGTAAAAAAAGATAGCATGGGTTACGCTTTAATCGATGCTCTTACCTCAAAAGCCAAGGAAGGGCTAGAGGTTCGCCTATTAATTGACGCTTTGGGTGGACGACAAATAAGTCGCAAGATGCTCAAACCTTTTACTGATGCAGGTGGGAAATTTGCATTCTTCTTTCCACCTAAACTTAAGTACTTAACCCTAAAATTGAACTATCGGAATCACAGAAAACTGGTTGTTATCGATGGGAAAATCGGATATTTAGGTGGCTTCAATGTAGCGGATGAATATATGGGAAGGAGCAAAAAGTTCGGAAACTGGAGGGATACCCACCTTAGACTTACAGGTAGTTGCGTTCAGGATTTAAATGCTCGTTTTCTTTTGGATTGGAGGTCTGCCTCAAAAGAACCCCTTATGCTTGCCTCTGCTTTTTTCAATGAAATTATAGATGAGGGAAGCACGGGTGTTCAAATTGTTTCCTGTGGACCGGACTCAAGAAGGTCGGAAATAAAAAGGGGTTACCTAAAAATGATATCTTCCGCCAAAAATAACATCTATATTCAAACTCCATATTTCGTGCCTGATTCTAGCATTACAGAATCCCTGAAAAATGCCATCTCCTCCGGTGTAGATGTTAGAATAATGATTCCCTCTATGCCGGACCATATGTTCGTATACTGGGCAACCTATTCATATGTGGGAGATCTTCTAAGACATGGGGCTAGAATCTTCATATACAATAATGGGTTTCTCCATGCAAAGAATATTTGCG
>CAZMMB010000044.1:6354-9493 GCA_964567325.1 uncultured Oscillospiraceae bacterium | reverse complement strand
GTATTCTGGGAAGCCAGTTGTGCCAACCCATTAGATAAATCATTGGATCCACTGTATAATTTTCTAGCAGCTGAAAGCAGATCACTGGCCCCATCATTTAATTCCTTTGTCCCTTTTTTAAATTCCCTTGTTCCCTTGTACAGGTCCTTTACCCCGTCCTTTAGTTCTTTTACCCCATCAACGAACTCATCGCTATTATCTTCCAACTCTCCAGTTCCGTCCGCCAATTCAAAAACACCCTCATTAAATTCATCAAGACCGTCTTTCAGCTCCTCCGTACCATCCCTTAATTCTTTTACCCCATCCCTAAGTTCAACAGCACCATCATCAAGTTCAGCCACCCCATCCTTCAGTTCTTTCAATTTTTTCATCATATCGGGATCATCTTCAAATGTGAAATCCATATTCATTGGTATGGCATTTATAGATATCCCTTCCATTTCAAAATCGCTGACTTGTGCATAGGCCCTGATTTCAGTACTTTTCCCAGGCAATACTGTAAACATAACCTGCTTATATTTACCCGCATTAGCTATCGTGGCGCCTTCGGCTTTTATTTCTTTACAGGTGTACCCATCAAAGCTAAAGGCAACTTGAAGGGTGAAGTGCTTAAAAAATTCATTTTTAGCATCCTTGTTTTCATCTATATTCATGCAAATTTCCAAGGGCCCACTTTTACCCCCCAGGTCGCTAGCCTTGTACTCTACACCGTCTAAAAAGTACCTGATATTAAAAAGCCAAGGAATAGAATTTCTTCCTAACTTTCCCTCATAGAAAAGTTTCCCAGCCTTTGCATCAATTTTTATCCTTTCATTTTCCATCTCTATAGTGCCTGAATCTGTCAGCTGACGCAAGGCGGTATAGTCGCCATAATCAATAATTTGCCCATCCTCGGTCAAATCAAAGATATTCACAACATAGGTGGCATCGACGCTGCCATCATAATTCAGGTTAACATAAACCACTTCCTCTTTTGGAGTGTCTGCTGAGAGGGCGAAACTAGGTATGAAAATCATAGATAGTAGGCTGATGACCAAAAATGCAGTAATCAACCTTTTTTTCCTTTGTTTTTTCAATATTTTGTTTCTTCCTATCCTGCTTATATATCTCATGATTCCTCCTCTAGTTTAACTTTTTCTTTCATTGTAGTCTTGCTGATTGTCTTATCGAATATTCTTAAAAGGGCAGGGAGGAAAAGAAGAACCATGGCTGCTGATATTACAGCCCCCCTTCCCAACATTAAACCAAGTTCACTTATTATCCCATTGGATGATATGGTCCATAGAATTAGACATGCTATCGCTAAAATGCTTGCAGGTGTTATTATAGATGCTGCTGTATTTTCCACTGCCATCCTTGCAGCCTCCTTGGCCCCTTCTGTTTTGCGGTATTTCATATAGTGGCTGGCAAATAATATTCCGTAATCGACAGTAGCTCCTAGTTGAACAGAACTTATTATAAGAGAGCCAATATAGTTTAGGTCTGTCCCCATAAAGTAAGGAAGTCCCAGGTTTATCCAGACAGCCCCCTCAATTGTCAAGAGAAGAATTATAGGTAAGGAGAGGCTTTTAAATGTTATGAGAAGGACCATACCTATAGCCAATATAGCGGCACCGCTTACCAGGGGTCCATCCTTAACAATAGTATCTTTCAAATCGTAGTTGACCACATTCTGACCCAAAAAATGATAGTCGTCCCCATAGATTTCTCTAGAAATATTCCTAACCTGTTCGACTAGTCCGAAGGCCTCCTGGCCTTCATCAGTAGTGTTAGCATAGGCGATTATTCTGCTTTTCCCCTTTGCCCTGAAATTCTCCAATTGCTTATCTGATAAAAATTCTAAAGGAATTTGACTTCCTACTGTCATAGGATAGGATATTATCGTATCAATTAGGGGTAACTCCATCAATTCATTGGTTAGTCTCTCTTCCTTTGTAATGTCCTCATCTGGAACAATGATTACCATCTGCTGTTTTTGCCCGAAAAGTTCTTCTATCTTCCTCTCATTTTTCGCAAGTATTGAATCTTCGGTATTTATACCTGATGAACCATATATAAAACTATTATTTTTCTGGGCTAGGAAACTAGGTACAATTAGAATAATAAACACTAGGGCCAGAGGAATGCATATCCTCATTACCAGCTTGCTAAATCCGGTAAAAGAAGGTAGAAAGGACCGGTGGTGGGTCTTATCCATTATTTTAGTCGTATAAACTGCCAAAATTGGGAGTAACAACATAACTGAGAGAAAGCTAAATAGGATTCCCTTGGCCAAAACTAGGCCCATATTGGGTCCTAATCTAAACTTCATAAGTGTCAGGGCCAAAAATCCAAATACCGTGGTAACTGCGCTGGCAGCAATAGCCGATGTGGATTCTCTCATTGCGTTTTTCATTGCCTGTTCAACCTCCAGACCTGACTCCCTGTATCCTGAAAAACTGTGAAGCAAAAATACAGCATAGTCCATAGAGACGGCCAATTGTAAAACCGCACTGGTAGACTGGGTCACGTAGGAGATATCCTTCATAAATATATTAGTGCCTTCATTGATTAAAATTGCAACGGCTATGGTGATAAGAAATAGGACGGGCTCAAACCAGGAGCTAGTCGAAATAAATAAAACAATCATGACCAGAGGAATCACAAAGAAGATAATCTTGGAAACCTCGCCGGTGGATAGGGACTGAATTGTTGCCTGGTTAAGGAGAGGACCTGACATTATGGTATCTTCGCCAAACAAGTCCTTTATCCCATCTATTACATCTGTAGATAGCTCGGTGTCGCCGGAAACCAGGAAAAGTGCCCCCTCATCCCTATACCAGCTAGATACCATCTGATCATCCAAGGTAGAAAGTGGTTGGTAGATATCCACTGCATCATCTAGCCACAGGACAGATAAGATCCCGCTTATTTCTTTAAACCTTTCCTTGGCTGAAAGCGCCTCAGGAATGCTTACTCCTTCTAGAAAGACATTCAGGTTAGGTATCTCATCTGAGAAAGTGTTTTCCAACTCCTTAAGGGCCATAGCTGAAGGAACGCTGGCCGGTAAAAAATCTGTTAAATCATAGTTTATATCTACAAAGAGTATCATCACCGCCGAAAGAACTGCAATAGCTATCACAATTACCAGTATGCTTCT
>CAZMMB010000044.1:0-6344 GCA_964567325.1 uncultured Oscillospiraceae bacterium | reverse complement strand
TTATATTTGCCATTATATATAATTACCCCATTATAGGTTTATGTATTGGAATACACAACATCTGTTGATTTATAGTCTTGTGTCTAGTATAATGAGCTTTAAACAAGAATGCAATAATCATTCTGTTTAAAGGTGTTCGATAATTGACACAATCCACCGAAGTGTTGTGGAAAGGATATATTTGTGGATAATAACATTATAGATAGAAGGACAAGGAAAACCCGTAGCCTGCTTAAACATACACTTACAAGCCTGCTTATGGAAAAAGATATTAAAGAGATCAGCGTCAAGGAACTGACGGATTTAGCCGATTTAAACAGAGGAACCTTTTACCTTCATTATCGGGATATTTATGACTTATACGAGCAATTACAAAATGAAATATATGATGAATTGCGCCTTATATTTGAGAAACATCTTAAGGGCAATAGACGGTCGGATCTTTCTTTGGTAGTCTCAGAAATCTTTGAATTTCTTTCTAAAAAAAAGGAACTGGCCTTAGTGATTCTAAATTCCCAAGATTCAGATTTTCTTTCAGGCATCATCGAATTGGGTAAACCCAAAACTAAGGAAGAATGGCTGTCATTACTGGGTAAGGTAAGCCCAGAACTTTATGAATATAACTACACCTTCATCACTTCCGGCTGTGTGGGATTAATACGGTCCTGGTTGACCGGGGGTATGAAAGAGCCACCAAGCCAAATGGCGCAACTGGCAGGTGAAATGATACTCAAATCTTACAGTCCCTAAGTCCTCTTTTTTTAGGCCAATCGGTAGTGAAAATTGACCTGGACTTATCGTGAAGCTTCTTCTCAATAAGAAGCAAGGAATCTTCAGGTTTTAACAGCCCCTCTATTATTTGATCCCCATAAAACTGCCACTGGTCATCGTCGGTAAATTTCAAGGTTTGGCGAATTAACTGCTTTAACCTAGAGGAAAAACTTGGCTGAGATTCTTGGCTGGGGACGAAAGCTAGCTTCACCTGACCAGATATTGGATGGGTAAAAATTTTATCAGCACTTAAAATGTAACCTTCACTTATAAATAAATAATTCTCTATTGATAAAAGAGCCTGAATTATCGAACCTAGCAAGCCCATCGATTCTAATGCTATATTTTTGCCTTCCTCATCCCATCTCCTGTAGAGTGTTCCAATTTGGACATAGCCGGCCCATTGAAAATAGGCCTTTAAAATGCCATCCTCCCTTACGAAACGCATAGGCAGCAGGCCAGGACAAATCTCGTTTGTTAAAATAGTGTATTGGTATCCCGGAATATTGTCTACAGTCAAAGGCAATATGAAATAACATTCTCCGTCCTTCTCAATAGTCTTTAATTTTAGCCCATCAATAATTATAAGCTTATCAAAAGATTCTTTATTCATCTCCGCCTCCACCACCACAAAAATAGCAAGGGGTATAACCTTTTTCTATAGCCTCATCCCTATCCATTTCTATCACATACCTTTCAACTATAGGGCAAGTACCCTTATGATAGACCTTGCCACTTTTATCAAAACAATAGACCAGACAGCCTGGGGGGAGGGATTCCGCCTTGCAGAGTTTACAGGGTCTATACCTTCGCATGATATCCCTGGACAGGACCTTCTCTAAGGGATACATATCTATCAGCCTGCAATCCTTACTGTGATATTTTTCTCCTGCCCGTGGGAAAACATAGACCGATGAGGCCCTATCCTCACTTTCCATGGCGTCAAAGCCCATAGGATTATCATAGTTATCCACACCTACGAAATTTCGAAAAAGCAAATGCTGTTCAATTTTCAATTCTCGATTAAAGGCTAAAGGGAGGGGGATTTCTAACTGGTAGGATAGTATAGCCTTTACTATATGGGGGTCGGCAAAAATATCATAGTGTCTATCAAGGCAAACATTCTTCAACATAGCAGCTTGCCCTTCACCCAAATTCTCTAATATCCTATTCTCATGTAAACCATCATGTAAAGCAAGGTTCAGCTCTGTTGAGTACATTTCCTTCGCATATTTTTGTCCCTGACTAGCGAAAGATGACATTGTATTTTCTTCGACTGCCGTCACCCTTATTAATAAAGACATTGAAACAATTGCCAAAAGAAAAAAAGGAAGCACTATCGCTGTTTCAACAAATATGGACCCTCTTTTAACCTGCCCTTTTTTAATAAACATGGCTAGCTGTAAAAACTCCTTTTCGCAAAGATATGATACCTGGAAATCCCTTGTTCCTTTCAGCTACAGCCTCTAGGTCAAATCCTGCCCTGCATTTAACCATGGCAAAATTCTTGTCCATACAAGCTTGAAGATTTAACTGTATAAGGTCCATTATCCTAATTAATTTAGATTCTCTGCTCTTAAAACATAGAAGTAAGAATAGGTAATCTTCATAATCCAATCCTTGTTCGCTTTGAGGCAAATCATTGTTTTCCGGTATGATTCCGTCTAAGGCCTTGTCCAAAGATAAATGCCAATCCTCTGAGCTTTTGACTAGGGGTAACTTTTCTCCCTTATATAGCCTATCAATGTCAACCGCAGCTTCCGCCCCAGCCCATAGACCTATAATTATTGCCTGACTTGCTCCTGTTCCAACCCCTGCCCCGACTAGTGCAGCCGCAGCTGTCACCAGCTCCATCTTATTCTCATCCAAATAAATATGGCTTGTATTTATTGCAGTCCGAAAGGCTAACAGGGAAAGGTAAACGATACTGCGATTGCTACTATCGCTCAAGCTACCCCCTATTACATATTCAATTTCATTGGTGAAAAAGGTGTCATCCCAATCTGGATCGTCTAAATCGTGACGAAAATGTTTCTGTATGTAACGATTCAAGCAGAGGTCCTTATAGGCAATTTTACCTAACTCGGAGGGTTTGGGTAAATCTACGATACCTCTTAGTCCTCCAGTTGAACCCTTGAGCAATCTACTAGGAAGTCCATCTATCACCTTGCTGTTCCTAAGGGTCCTCATGGGCCTCTTCTCTATATCTCCAATCTCCACCTCTTCCTCATCCTTCCTTAAACTAATCTGGTCCAATATGGTTAAGGAATCCATGACTATCTGATGTTTCATATAACCAACAATTTGATTCTCCAGTATGTCCAAATTCGTCATGGCAAAGGAAGATGAATCCACCTTAATCTCCCTGATTTCTAAAGACAGCAGGGAAAAACTTTTCTTCCTTTTTGCTAGACTTTCTCCTGTATATAAGTACAACTTATCCTCTACTATCTCATCATCCATGAGAAATCCAAAGAGTTCATAACGGGATTTTAAGTCCCTATCATATTCTGAAATAATAGACCTGCCCGCTAAATCGAGCACAGCGTTAGCGTAGGGCCTGGATACTAATCCAGCTGCCCCTTCCCCAAACATGGCCACCACTAGCAATATGGCAGAAAGTATCATGCAGATAAATACCGTGGTTGCCCCTCTTTTGCTTTCCAAGGAGTTCTTCATTGTCCTTCCCCTATTAAAAAATCTATCCTATAAGCATAATCACATTCACCCATATTAATAACCCCATCTATTATAGTTTCTTCCCTAGACATATTGTGTTCTTCCGCCTGCCTTGCAACCTGGTCAAAAGTTTTCTGGGAATAAGCAATTATGGACACAAGCAATATGATAATTATTGGGAAAATTATAGAGGCCTCGACAAAGACAGAGCCCTTTTTAGAAATTCCCACTCTTAAAACCCACTGCTTTCTAGCTTGTCAAATGTTGATTCTATAAAATCTACAATCCTTTCACGGAATATGAGTCCGAAGGCCACGGCTATAGCTATTAGAATTGCCACTTGAACCATCTCCATGCCTTGCTTTCCCCTCAGATCCATCCACTTTTTATTATTGATCATCATTGCCTCCTTTCCATCTTCTAAATATTGAGAAACATCGGTGCAGAAGTAATCATTATTAAGGATATTAACAAGAGCATTAGGGGTAGTGAGAGCTTGGTACCGACAAGTTTTGCTTTTTCTTCCACCTGTTTTTTCCTAACCATCCACAAAAGCATACCTTCACCCTCTAGCTTTTCAACCAAGTCATCCCCTTTATCAAAGTTATTTTCAACAATGGATGCAAAACGAATAAATTCCCTTACTCCACTTCTTATTGCATACATGGACAATTCACCTATTATCGACGAATTGCTTTCCCCCGACTTAACTATAAGTTCCCCTAAGCCTTGAAATAATATATTTCCCCCGTCTTCCCCTATGTTTTTACCATAATCCTCTGATATTTTTACAATTACCCCCTCGATGAACATTCCTGCATTGAGTAAAAGGATAACCCTATCAATCAAATTAGGCAGGGCGTGGATCATTTCTCTTCTATTGTTTTTAATTAGCCTATCTATTGAAGAATACCGCATTCGATAGATTGTTATAAAAATGACCAGTCCTATCAAAATAAACAAAAGAAGATCAAGTCCTGTCTTATTAGCTCTTATACATTCATATAATGTATAGACCATGCCTAGCGACAGGATAGCACCGGTCATCTTGTAAAGTTGATAGATTTGGCGGTAATTTTTTCTAGTAATTTCTATTGACTTGCCATAATTATAAAAATGTTGGCACTTTTTTATGGCTATTCTTTCATCTGGTAATATTTTTTTTAAATTCATACAATCACAACCTTATTTGCGTTATGCGATATGCTATATAAAGAGCAACTCCCATGGATATAAGCGCCAGGCTCATTAAAAACCTGCCCGCCATGGATTGGTACATGGGCCCCAGGTATGAAGGTGATGTCAACCGTAAAAAAAACAGTACAATTATGGGCATTGCAGCTAAAATAATAAATTCCAACCTCTTTTGTGCGGTGATAGTTCTTACCTCCCTGGCTATTTCAATCCTGTCAATCAAAAGGCCGACTGTTTTTCTTATGACCCTTTCCATGTCAGCACCTGTTCTTTTACTAATGGTATAAACCTTGACAAAATCCACAATATCATCTATTCCACTCCTATTTGCGAAGTTTTTTAACACAGTCTCTTCTGTATAACCACCTTCCACCATGCTGGTAACCATAGTGGTCAGTTCACTGGCGATTAGGGATTGGCCACCGTATGTCAATTTCATTTTCTTCTCAGCTTCCACTAAAGCCTCCCTCATCTGCCTACCAGCAGAAATAGAGGACGAAAGCAAATATAATAAATCCCTGAACTGGTCCAAAAGCTCCTCTTTTCTCTTTTCTACCAGATGATTTGAGTAGAACCTTTTAGCTGGCCAAGCCAGTAAGGCAAATAACAAGGAAATGAAGATGCTATCATAAAATAGATTGGCGGTGAATCCTAAGATGCTTCCCCCTATAAGGCAAAAGGATAATGTTTCCTTCCTGCTTAATATGTAAATATTGTAATCAGTTGTCACAAGACAATCCCCTTCCTTTCAGCCTTTATAAGGTTTTTTACCTTGTTTCCAGTGGCTACTAGGCCCTTGCCTGCCTTATAGACATATAAAGGGTTTATGGAATAAACTCCATCAAAAAAGCCTACAACCTCCGATATCTCAACTACCTTACGACTTTTATCAGGCATTCTTCCCAGGTGGACAAGAGTGTCAATTGCCTCTACTATTTGACTTCTGACTGCATCCACCGGATAGGCTTCCTCTGATAAGTACATGGCTTCCATCCTTGACAACATTCCCAAAGGGGAATTGGCATGGCCCGTAGACAAGGATCCATCATGGCCAGTATTCATAGCCGAGAGCATGTCCATAACCTCTGAACCCCTTACCTCTCCGACTATAATCCTGTCCGGCCTCATCCTTAAACTAGCCCTTATCAATTGCCTGATTCCAATCTCTCCCTTGCCTTGGACATTGGCACTCCTGCACTCCATCCTAACTATATTTTCAACTCCTTGGATTTGCAATTCAGCAGAGTCCTCAATAACTACCAACCTTTCATCGGAGGGAATGAAGCCTGTCAAGGCATTTAACAGGGTTGTCTTGCCTGAACTTGTACCACCGGAAATAAAAATATTGTATCCGGAAACCACCATTTTCTCCAAAAGCATCGAAGCTTCCGGGCTTATGGTTTTCCACTTCAATAAATCATCAATGGTTATGGATTGTTCTGGAAACCTCCTAATGGATAGTATCGGTCCATTTATTGCAACATTACGATTTACTGCGTGAACCCTTGAACCATCCGACATTCTAGCATCCAGTATTGGATTTAAGTCATTTATTTCCCTGTGAACCTTTCCCGCTAAACGGCGTATTAGCTCTTCAAGTTCTTCCACCCTATCAAATTTCTGGTTTGTTTTTTCAATCTTACCCTTACGTTCAATGAATATTGCATCAAGCCCATTGACCATGATTTCACTTACCTCAG
>CAZMMB010000043.1:0-9657 GCA_964567325.1 uncultured Oscillospiraceae bacterium | reverse complement strand
GATTTTACAATTTTCACCGTCCTAACTCCCAGGGTTTCTTCATCTGTATGCTTTCTAAAGTAATCTCTCATGGCTTTCTTCCAGCTTTGAGAGGATATACGTGCTCGCATAACGCCGCCGTACTGAGCAGTTTTAGGACTACCTGTATCATCCCTATTAATATTGCTTGGGGGTACGGTCTGAATCACATGTAAATCCATATAAATATTATTATGCATCTTTTTCTCCTTTTTTCTCTTTTGAATGGTAGAAATAATAATTTTGTCCCCAACGCATACGCATGCGATTGGCGAATTCCGGCGATACCTGATACCAATAGAAATCTTCTGCTAATTTTGCATAATCAATCTTTGTGTTTACTTTTTGTTTAAGTATACTAATTAGATGACGTAAATGTGTGGCTAGTTCATCTAAATTACCGGAAGTAATTAATGCATTAAATCTCCTATCCAATGCTGTATTATCTGAGTTCCTAATATCATGCAATGCTTTCCCAACACTATCTCCTGATAATTCATGCACCGTTTGATTTTTTCCTTGCTGATGTAGGGCATATAGTTGCAAAGATAATAATATCGCATTTTCCTCATATGTAGGTATCCCATTTATACTCAAGTATTCTGGCGGTATTTCTTCAAACATTAATGGCCATATTGCAACTGTTTCTGTGATGTCCCTTCCTATAGAATTCCTTAGACGAGATAAAATAGCCTTTGTATCAGATAGTTTCAATCTCTCTCCTAACAGATATAAAATTTTTGCTGTTACCCTGTATAAATCGTTACTCATTCCTTCACCCCCAATTCCTTTTTTAAATTTGCTCTAAATCGAACATAAGCAGTTTCTATATTTTCTAATCTTTTCTTGTTTTTATCTGGGTAATATCCAAGATAATCTCTATTCCCCGCCCCCTGTATTAATTTATCTCCCTGCTTAATAATTTCTTCTCGCAACATAGACTTCCATTCCTGAGTTCGTTCATTTTTCTCATCTTGTGGCGAAATACTAATTAACCAATTACGGAAAATGCGGTCAATAGAAAAGAATATCTGTCTTTTCGTTTCTTTTTCTATATTGCCATTATTTAAATTCCGTATCTTATCTATATCCTTTGCGAAACGAACAATAGTGTTTCCAATAACTCTTTCTGTGTTTTTTATTTCATCGGCTATGCGAGCCAACCAGCCATTTTCCTGTTTGTCTAATAAGCCGATGTTTTCAGATATTCGATCGTAGATTTGTTGATCCACAACACCATCTTTTTGGATATAATTTTCTGCTACTGCATTTAGAGATATCAGCCCTGTTACAAGTTCATCGCCCTGCAAAGTTATAAGCCAATCAATAATACCCGGATTCCATTCCTTTCCTCCTTCAACTGAGGAAAATGTTTGCATTTCCTGCCAAAAATATTTATCCGGGTCGTGGCGTTTTGGCACATATCCTTCTTTTACCTTCCATTTTGTAATATCCAATTTTTCGTCACACTTCCATAATGTTAATGGTTCAATCTTTAAATTTGGAGCATATTCAAAGTTGCTTATAGACAAGTCCAACCTATATTCAATAATCTTATCTTCTTCATTTGCCTTTAAAAGCAGTTGTCTACTGGGATAAGTGAATAGTTGTGCCAGATTATCCGGCACTGCCTTAAAATTTTCAATTTTAGGGTCCACTTCCCATATTGGTTTTTGCATGCATGTGCTTTCACGAAGATTGAGATTTAGCATAAGGGTTTCAAAAAGGTTTTCTCCGCTGGCATAAATGCCACCCAATTTTCCTAAATAGGCCACCCCTGTAGAATCTCTTTTTTTCTTTTTACCTGGATTCCCCGATTTTGAAGGTGCATAGCCGTTCGTATATAATAACCACCTGGCTGCGGCCGAATATTCCATTCCAGCTTGGTACTGGCTCATAAAAAGCCTGGGCTTTCTAGGGTCGCCCTCTAAAATTCTTCCATTCAATTTGTTGATGCGATTATCCGTTGCACTGTATGGGTAATCAGGCTTCCCGATTTCGGGGAATTGGAAAACCGGATATTTTTCGTCGATTAAATAAAAACGATGACGATATTTTTCCAAATATACATTTACTATATCAGGGAACTTTTTCCTCCTCCAAAGCGTTTTCCAAGTCTCATATAAGTATTTCTTGTATTCTGATATATCATCTTTCTCAATTTTTTCTTTGACTTGAAATGTATCCGGATCTATAGTAATCAAATCGTAAAACTCACCCATATCCGTAAATCTGGTAAAAACCGTATGTAACACTGCTAGCAATAACCGCAAAACTGCAAAATCTTGTGTTGGTGTTTCTCCCGCAAGTTGTTTGTACTTATGGGCATTATCAAATAATTCCTTTAATGATACTTCTTCTGTTTCTCCTTTCTCACCTGACATAACAATTAACCACTTTTCATCCAGTAAATTAAATTGGCTCATCCTTCCTCCTTCCCATATGTCATTCCATATTGTTTATCGTAACGTATCTTATATCCCACCAAAGTAGCACTATTATTATCATCAAGAATTATTCCCAGGCTTCCCTTTAACCATGGATCTTCCTGCCAGTAAGGAAGATCCTTACTATTACACCCTTCTAATTCCTTAATTACTTTGTCTGTCTCGTAGCAGAAAATATGGGGAAGGCGAATCGTCTGTTGGGAAATCTTCTTTGCCAGAGTAGGATTTAATTCGCCATCGATATTTGTAGTATCATCTAATAGATACAGTTCATTTTCTTTTTTCTTAACCAATATGACCTCGATAGAATCGGTGCCATCCCGTACTTTTGCAAGCCCCGCCTCTTCAGTATCAGATGGCGGGTTACCCTTTAACCAACCAATTAGGCTATTCCCTTCAGAGTCGTAAGGCCTTTTAAGAAGGTAGGTATTTGCATTGTTCTCCTTTTCTTTCATTTTTAATATATCTTTTTCTTCCATTTCCTCATATTTTCCCCGGATTGACTCAGGGATATCTAATTCCTTTCCTAGATATACTTTCTGAACCAGCCTAGATATATCCTCAGGTAGAACTAGCTTTTCCGGAAGTACTAATTGTGTGCGTGTCAGCAAGTAATCTCCGTATATTTTACTTGTTCCTTCCTCGAATTCTGCTATTCCCTTTGTGCCCAACACATACACAACAGGGATTTTTAATTTATCTGGCCTTTGGGTTTCCATATGCCTATGCAATCTTCCAATTCGTTGAAACAGCAAATCTATCGGAGCGATATCTGTGAACAATACATCAAAATCAATATCTAGTGATTGTTCTAAAACTTGAGTGCCTATAATAATTTTCAGTTTGGGGCGTTTGCCATTTTTCCCTATTTCATTTAACAGCAGCTTTTCTTTTTCTCGTCTGTGGGGAGCAATAAAGCTGGAGTGTAGCACATTTACATTTTCTTTTCCAAACACACCTTCTAACTTCCCGGCCAGACATTGTGCTCGTTTAACTGTGTTGACAACAATGCCGGCAATCCCCCCGTTTGAAAGCAATATTTGAATGATTGCAAGTAAGTCATTTTCTCCGATAAGTTCCACTTTGATTTCTTTTGTGTTTTCTAATTGGAAATTCCGCAATTGGCTGACCCTGTTACCATCTGTATATGTAATCAAAGGATATTCTTCTGTTTCTTCCCAATCTGAGTAGTCGGCCTGTATATCTCGCCTCTTTATTCCCATGCCCAGACAATACGTTTTGATTAATCTTTCCCGTTTTGATGCAGGTAAGGTCGCAGAAAGGATGATTACAGGTATCTGGTATGCACCAAGCCATTCAATAATCCTATTGAGATATACTCCCATATACGCATCGTATGCATGGACTTCATCAATCACGATGACCTTTTTTGATAAGCCTAAATGCCTAAGAGCCAGATGTCTTTGCTTTAATCCAGCAAGCAACAACTGATCTACAGTCCCCACAACGAAATCATCTAAAATAGCAGTTTTTCTTCCCGTAAACCACTGGTTTATAACAACATTGCCCTCCCCTGGATCAATTAGCTCCACTCCTTTTAAGCTTTGGAATATGTCGTTAAATTGTGCTTTCCCATGCACAAGCTGGATTGACTTATCATCACCTGTCTCATCGGCGATTTTTCCAATCCATTCATTGATTCTCGGGAAAATTCCATCTGAAGTTGCCTGTGTTGGTAAACCGAAAAACATACCGGAGCATTTTCCCTTTTCCGCCATTTGTTCAACACCCAATAAAGCGGCTTCAGTTTTTCCAACTCCCATAGGCGCTTCGAGTATTATAATTCCTGGTTTTTTTGTTCTATCGATTGCTTCAAAAAATGCTTGCTGTATCCCTCGTGGATGAAATTGAAATCTTTTCCTGTATTGTTCTAGAACACCACCTACATAATCAGGAATCCATGGGAATGTTTTGCTCCACCGCCCCCATCCATATTCGAGGCGTTCTTCTTGGAACATCTCTTCATTTTTATCTATCGGAAATAAGGGAAAATACTCCTCATTGCTCGCAATCCAATCGGCCATAATAAGAAGGCCTTGAAGTAAAACCTGAGCAGGTTGCTCAATCCTGGGAAGCACATCAACATTCTTGTACCCGGATTCCTCCAATGCCCACTCAAACAATTTACGCTGCACCCGCTTCCAATTCTCACTGCATCCACCGCCATGATCATGTTGATAATAATTAGCTGTGTAAGATTCTAGTTGCTTCCTAATTTCCAATTTGTAATCTATAGGCTTTCCATGGTGTCCGCCTACAATTGATGCAATATCTTCACAAACACCATAGGAATACAATAATACCTGACTTGCTAATGCATGAGGAGTTTTTGATGAAGATTCTATACTCCAATTTTCCAATCCGTAAAAACCTAATTCAGTCAATTTTTCTGCCATCATTAAATCTAGATCTATTGATTGATTGTAACCTGATGGCCTCAAAGAAAAGCTGGGGGTAGCCTTGCCTAAATCATGAATTAAACCTAAAAAGGATACTAGCCTTACCCCGTCCCCCTCAGTATCAGAAATTGAATTTAGAATAAATTCTCTTTGACCCTCGCTAAGCCAATGGTTCCATAATTGAATCATAATGTTAGATGTATCAAGTAAGTGCTGTTCAAGGGGGAGCCAGCAATATTGTCCATCCTTCTCCTTTTTCTTACCCCATAGGTTGGTTTTTATTTGCATATATTCCCTCCAAGGTAATTAAGTTGAGCTTTGGTTTTAATTTTTTGATTCCAGAATTTTGAACGAATCTTGGGATAAATACAATTGATCCTACTTTTATGGACCTCAATTTGTTGCAAAAAAATCATTTGTTATTTTGTCAACATAAATTCTGCAACATCTTTCATAGCAATTACATTTCTGCATATGTTTGGTTATAATGTTAAGTATATCAGAATACTCAATAAATTTCATTATTTTTGGCTCTCAAATATTTTTTCCATTGCAAAAACACACCCTCTTTTCATAATCACTTTGTCTGATATCATGGACCTGATCCATTGTGAGCATTGTACAATGTACACATAGATTCAGACAAAGTTTCCTGGTGTGGCAGATTTGCCCAAATGGATTCACATAGCTTAAGCTGCCAGTAATAGTATGCGTGCCGATTTAGGCCCTTCAGCAAGCAACAGCCCTTAATGTTTAGTTCGCTATTTCGGCGGTCTCTTATTATTTCCATCCACTGTGTGCTTCGATATTTTGCTGTAGCTGTTTTAGTGTCCGTGCAATCACAACCTCCAATCCGCATGTTGAATATCTAGGCTAACTTATTCAACCGTAAAAAACATGTTGGAAAAGTAGGCCTACTTATTCATGCTTTAATTGTGATTCTGTGACAATTAAAACATTTATGCTAGGTGTATGATTGAGTTAGCGCTTACGGCCTGTCAACACCCCTGTTGACCAAGAATAATATTATAACAGATCACTAAAATCAACCACGCAAAGCATATAACCTCCTCAATCGTCATATACATAATTTGACGAGATCATTTTGACGCCAAAGAATGTGGCAGTGATGTAAGGGGGCAATGTGAATTGAAGGATTACATAGAAGAACGTGTCATTGAATTGGCGCAACACATTTTGGAGACAAATGCCACTGTTCGTGCTGCAGCAAAGAAGTTCAAAGTTAGCAAATCCACTGTACATAAAGATGTCACGGAAAGGCTTTTAGAAATCAACCCCTCTATGGCTGCAGAGGTCAAAGTTATATTAGATAACAACAAGGCAGAAAGACACATTCGCGGAGGATTGGCTACCCGCCAGAAGTACAAGAATCTAAGATAGGTAAAAAATCAGCCCTGTGGTAAAAACCAGGCAGGGCTGAATGAGATTTACTTAATAAATTTTATAGGATCAATGGGTATCCCATCTTGTAAAACTTCTAGATGAAGGTGAGGCGGATCTCCGCTTTCAAATAGGGATGTTATGCCCACTCCACTAATTACATCCCCTGCTTCTACCACATCCCCTTCTCCCACCATTCGATCGGTGGATAAATTCGAATATCTGGTTGTATAGCCGCTTCCATGATTAATCTCAATTGTTATCCCTAGTTTATCATCGTTGTATACCTTTGTTATAGTACCGGCTTTAACGGCTGTAACTGGGGTTTCCGCTGGAGCTTCGATGTCAACACCCAAATGGACCACATATTGGTCTAAGGTAGCACTGTAAACTAATTCATTGCCTGAATAGCCCTTAGTGATTTTACCACCCTCCACAGGATATTTCATACCATCTTTCGGCTTTTTAGTGTCTTTTGATGGGGAAGGTGTATCCTTGCTATCTACTGTGGGTACAGGCTGGACTACATTCCAATCTCCTTCCCCTATGAGAAAATGTCTTTCCTCGTTCCTATTATTAATATCCCCTTCGTTATTATTTCTAGCAAACCTATCGACATCGTTATTCCAGACTACCATAGCAGCAGCTGCAATAAGTAATACGGCGATAATTGCTACCATTGTATAACGGTAGTTCCATCTGCGCCTTTCTTCATCCCCGTCGTATGCGTTGTTTTCATCTAATCGCATTATTTTATACCTCCGTAACAAAAAAGTTTCTTTTGCAATATTAATAGTAGTATCTCCTTTTTTTCGAGATATCATACCGATGAAACATATGATTTTAGGCACAATACTAAAAAGTTCTTGCATGATTAATTGTTTTGGATTATAATAATGCAATTATGAGTTAAAAATGTCCTTTGTAAAAAATCAAAGCAAAGGATTAATAAATATAGCCGACGGAGGTAAAGAATGGGCAAATATATTATGGCAGAAGAGAATCAAAGAACTATATCCGGAGAAGACAAAATTTTTGGGATAAACAAATTAGCGCAAGACATGGCTACTAAAATAGGACCTGATAAAGTTGCTAATGCTACTGTGGGATCACTTCTAGACGACGATGGAAAACTAGTTATACTGCCTTCCATTGTGGAGGAACTGCATAAGCTAAACCCTTGGGATTTTGCGGAATATGCACCAATTGCGGGTCTTCCCTCCTTTTTAGACGCATCGAAAAAAGCTGTCTTTCTAAATTACCAGCCTAAATGCTACCTGGAAGCTGTGGCAACCCCCGGTGGTACCGGTGCAATTCGCAATGCTATTCAGAACTATACAAAAAGGGATGATCTAGTGCTTACCTCAGATTGGCATTGGGGTCCCTACAGCAACATTGCCCAGGAACTTGGACGAAAACTGGATATTTATTCACTCTTTAACGAAAATGGCACATATAATATTCAATCTCTTGAATCTAAGTTAGAAGAAATATTTACCTTGCAAGATAGGGTTTTAATTATACTCAATACCCCCTCTCACAATCCTACTGGATATTCACTAGATAATGATGATTGGGATAGCCTGCTGACATTGCTTAAAGGATACGTAGAAAAGGAAAATAAAAAAATCGTACTACTTGTAGATGTGGCCTATCTCGACTTTGACGGTGGCCCTGAGGAAGCCCGTGAATTTCTTCCTAAATTAGAAAACTTACCGGATAACCTCTTGCCCTTGATTGCATTCAGCATGTCAAAAAGCTATACTATGTACGGAATGAGGTCAGGTGCTTTAATGTGCCTTTCATCAAATAAGGATATCATAGACGAATTTAAAATAGTAAATAGTTTTTCCAATAGGGGAACCTGGTCCAACGGCACTAGGTCCGCTATGATAGTTTTAAGCAATATCTTTGAGAACCAATCTCTATTAGAAAAAACTTTGAAGGAGAGGGAGGAAGCCCTTTCACTGCTGCGGATGCGGGGCGAAATCTTTACAAAGGCTATTGAAAAAATGGGCCTATCAATGTGTCCCTACGTCTCTGGATTCTTCGCAATTGTCCTATGCGACAAGCCGGAGCTAGTGGTTGAAAAAGCTATGCAGGATGGTGTCTTCGCAGTGCCCATGGGTGAAGGAATCCGAGTTTCTTTAGCATCGCTTTCTAGCAAGGATTGCAAAAGGGTGCCTGAAGTCCTAGCAAAAGTGATAAATAACAGCATTTGAGAAAGCATTCTTGGAATGTATTTTAAATATTACCAAAGATACAAAACGGGGGTCTGCAATGGATTTGCCTAAGCCTAAGAAGGATAAACCCGAGACTTCCTACGTCCATAACCTGGATGTGGAAGTCTACTATTTTAATGAACATGGAATTATGAAACCCTCTGCCTATCAGGCCTTGTTTGCGGAACTTGCGGAAAAACACCTTAGTATTTATAAGTCTGGGGCTGAAGAAACCATGAAATATGGTTTGGCCTGGGCCTTAATTTCCATATCCATTGAGGTCAAGCAGCAAATAGAAAAAGGGGCGAAGCTATCTGCTTATACCTGGTATTCCCAGCGACAAGGTCCCTTCTTCCGCAGGGAGTTGGTATTTGCTGATGGGGATGACAATATAATGTTTCAAGGAAGCACCTTTTCCGTCCTGCTGGATATTTCGTCTCGCAAGGTCTTTCGTAAAAAGGAACTACCTTTTAAACTTACAGAGCCTAATGGTGTATTTTCCATGGAGGCAAATCACAGATTCAGAGAAGAAGCCGAATTTACAGCCTATGAAACCCGAAAGACCTACGGTAGTGATTTAGACTTGCTTGGCCACGTAAACAATAGGCGTTATGGAGACTTTGCCTATGACGCCTTAACAGAAAGCGAACAGATTGCTTTGAAAGACCTAAAACGCATGGATTTCTACTTTGTATCAGAAATGCGAAAGGACGATAGTTTTACCATATTTAAATCGGCGGAAAAAAACAAAATTCTCTTACGGGGAAAAAACAATACAAAGGAAGATGTTTCCTTCGATATAGTTCTGCAGTTATAAGCGCTTAAATATTAGAAAAACACCTAAGATTATTAGAATTGCCGCTAACATCAATCCGGAGGGTATCCAGTGGACAAAGTGTCTGAAAAACATCATGCCCCCTGCCACAATAAGGATAACCCCAACACTATAGCGGTATTTTTATTACCCTTGGCATAGGTTTCTGGTCCCTCCTTATTCGAATCTGGGTATTCTATCCTATTTCTTGCGGGTATTATAAATGCTGCTATTATATAGGCAATTAAGCCAGACCCACCCATCAAAGTAAATACTACTGCAATCAATCGGATAATAACAGGGTCTACATTGAAGTATTCTCCTATACCTCCGCA
>CAZMMB010000042.1:0-9685 GCA_964567325.1 uncultured Oscillospiraceae bacterium | reverse complement strand
GAAAAACTAAGGAATGAAATTATGGCGTCCGCATTTATTTTGTGTGACCATTTAACATTTGACCATTGGCAAATAATTATGTTCAATGAAAATAAAATGTATGGATTCATTCTTTGTTCATCATATGGGGACAGCCTGCATGGTTATGGCGGATTACCCTCAAAAATATATTTTGATAGGTCGGAAGGGGACTCACCTTTATGTGATTTATTAGATTATAAAAAACAGTTGTTTTTCCATACGCCAACTGTCTGTGATGGAGATGAATCGGAATGCCACACAAAATCAACAGAACCATCAACCACTGAACTTTATCTTCCTTTGATAACATCTATCCCCCATGAAAGTGAAATAATTGGATGTTTGCACATGTCTAAATGTGGAACATTCCAAGAAGATATAAACGAGCTACTGGACTGTGATTATAGCAAGCCACTGGTTATATCTATACAAAGAGATTTTGAAATAATTCATAGTGGGTATTTAGAGGGTAGGAAGTTTTTAAATTTAGTCCATATATTCTTCAATATTGCAAGTTCAAAAGATCCCTATCTTGAAGGGCATTCATACAATGTTGCATTACTCAGTAACCTACTTGGTAGAAAGCTAAATCTGTCGAATCATAGTCTGAATAGACTTTATATGGCTTCGCTGTTGCATGATATTGGGAAGGTCTATATTCCTGAACAAATATTGAATAAACATGATTCCTTAACCGATGAAGAGATGGACATAGTAAAAAAACATTCACAGTATGGATATAATATTCTAAATGATCTGTTTTTCCCTTCAGAAAATGATCTAGATTTAGCTGATATCGTGCTCCAACACCATGAAAGATATGATGGTAGCGGATACCCAAATGGTCTAGCAGGCAAGGATATTCGTCTAGAAAGTAGAATTATTGCAATTGCGGACTCTATAGATGCTATGCTTTCTGTACACAGTTACAAGGAACCAAAATCACTTCAAGATACCATTGACGATATCGTTTTTAACAAGGGAAAACAATTCGACCCGGAATTAATAAAGCCTATGATAGAGGTTTTAATCAGAAGATTGGAACTACAAGAATCAATTTTGGAAAGGCCAATTATCGCCGGTACCCTAGAAATATTAACCGAAATTAAGTCCTGCCAATTGCAAGGGACACTAATTAAAACAAATTTTGGCTATAAGTTTAAACCCGACTACGATGAATGCAAATGTGAGAAATGTTCAACGGAAATCCCTGATTTAATCAGCTCTACCTTCCATACGGAAAATAACGGCAAACTTTATGAATATTCGGGAGTTGTTAAATACATGGACCAAAATAAAATGTACATTACAAAGCTCGAGTCAAAAGCATCATATAATTATTTTAGTATGCCATGGTCCTTGCAAGGATCGATAACCCTTAAGAATTCCAATCATTTCGATATTACAATAAATAAAATAGGTGGCGACAATCTTAGTTTTATCTTAAAAGACAGTCAGTTTGACAACATTGATTCCCTCTACGATGTCAATATTCTTACTATTAATTTTGATGATGGCACCTCTGTGGCAATAACCGGGAAAACCACTAAAACAGTTAGAATGAGTTTAAATATTTATTGCGAATTCTAATATATTAATATATTAGAAAGTACTAGGGGTATGATATTTAAACAAATATTCCAGCGACAGACCCAATTGACTCGGAGCTTGATAGGTGCAATATAGTTATGGCCTGGAAAACACAGATCTTGTGTAAAGTTTAAGAAATAAGCCATTTTAAATGTAAACCTGGAAAATGGCTTATTTTTGATTGATTTATAAACCATTTTCCAAGGAAAATCAGCAGTGTAAATGAATTCATAAACTATTATTTAATCCCCCTTGTTTAATAGTTTATATTATCCTGATTTATAAACCATTTCCTAATCTACCTAGTTAAATGGCTTATATTAATGATATTTTTACATCTATGTAGCATTTTCAGGCTAAATGCATAAAATAGACCAATAAATTAATGAATAGGAGTGCCTTTATGCTTAATCAAACCTTACCTTTACTTTTGGATACCTTATCCAGTTACCCGGTATTATGCGCAAATATAGAAGGAAGTCAGCTCAATCCCAACCTGAAAGGAGACGTTTGGGTGTATCCTTTTTTAGAGGGAAGTTTGCTACTAGTTGACATACAGGGTATACCCTTTGCGGGCTTCTATGGATTTCATATTCATCAGCATGGGCCGTGTATTCCGGGCGAGGGGTATACGGGATTCACTAATGTAGGAGAACATTATTCCCCAACTAATCAGCCACATCCCTATCACGCCGGTGATCTCCCTAACCTGATGGCATACTATGGCCATGCCTTCATGATAGTTTATTCCGACCGCTTTGTCCCTAGCGAAATCTCTGGAAGAGCAATCATTATCCACCAATGGCCGGATGACTACAGGACGCAACCTGGGGGTGATTCAGGAGACCCCATTGGATGTGGTACATTTTATCCTTGCTTTGAGCAAACCCCTCCCAATTTTTATGGGCCACCTGATTTTATTCAAACGATATAAAAGATATAGCAGTACTCATACAATATGGGGAAGCAATGCAATTAGAAAAAGCCAAATGGGTTAGGTGCACTTGGGTCATTAAATTTCTTGCAGTCTTGCACCCAAGTATCCATATCGTCTCTAATTGTTTCAACTAATATACAGTAATCTAATTCACTAATATGGGCCCTTTCCATCATACTTTTATAAAATTTCTTAATGCTGGCTGCTGTGCTTTTAATTGTTCCCGGCGTTGACCACATGCACTTTCGAATAAAGAAATCCCCCAGAAAACTGTCAATATTAAATACCCCTTCATTCATTTCGTATGGCATTTCCCTTAAAAGGAAGGTGTTAATATAGAAATCAACATTCTGCCAATGTCTGTTAACTGTCTTGTCTTTTAAACCTGAGTTTGTCAAATCCTCAGCAAACTCTTCTAAAAACACCTCATTTCTTTGACGGATTTCATCACATTTTTTATCAAAATCTTCATAACTCATGATATTTCACCTTAACTCCTTTAATTTATAAATAAGTTTAAACTTGCTCTAAATCTAGCATAAGCTTAGCAAAATATCTACATTTTATTTTGCTAAAATTTCATAGGGCAATCACATAAAAACTGAAGAAATTTTATGCATATAAAATGATTTGCACCCATATTCATGATATACTAAAATGTCAATGGTATGGTTTGTAAATATATGGAGTTATAAATATAGTTGATTTTAATAGTTTTAATTGGAGGTTTTTAAATGGATAAGAATAAGACATTTTTCCGCAGTTTAATAACCAACACCTTTGCTGATCCCTGCGAGATTAAATTTTGGGATGGTGAGATTGTAAAATGTGGGGAAGGTAAATCCCACTTTAAAATTATATTTAACGAGCCCCTTGCAAAATCAGAATTAATTAAGGATCCATCAATTGCTTTTGGCGAAGGATATATGCATAAAAAAATTGAAATTGAAGGGTCGGTAAGGGAAGCTGTAGAATCAATTTTTAACAAGCACAGCAGTTTTCTCAATCAGAGAAAACCAGTTCTTAAGCTGGCAAAATATCTGGCCAACACTATTAGCAGGAATAAAGAAGATGTCAAATATCACTACGATATAAGCAATGATTTTTATAGGCTATGGCTGGATAAGACAATGACTTATTCCTGTGCATATTTCAAATACTTGGAGGAGGACCTGGATTGTGCGCAAAAAAATAAGGTGGACCACATTTTAAAAAAACTAAATTTAAAAGCTGGCATGACCCTGCTTGATATTGGATGTGGGTGGGGTGAATTGATCTTCGCTGCAGCACAGAACTACCAGGTCAAAGCCCTGGGCATAACCCACAGCACCGAACAATATCAGCATGTTAATAAAAGAATCAAAGAAGAAAAGTTACAGGATTTGGTGGAAGTTCTTCAAATTGATTTTAGAGAGCTGCAAGGACGGGTTTTCGACCGGGTGGTGAGCGTAGGTATGATTGAACATGTGGGTAAAAATAACTTGAATGATTATTTTAAGGATGTCCACTCCTTTTTAAACGACCAAGGCATATCCCTTTTGCATTGTATAACAGGACGAAGCGAAACCGAAGGTATGGGAACAAACAGTTGGTTAAATAAATACATCTTTCCCGGAGGATACGTGCCGGCCCTACAGGAACTAGTTTCTTTAATAATTTCAAACGGCTTCTATTTGATTGATTTAGAAAGTTTACGCAAACATTATACTATGACCCTAGAGCGGTGGACAAACAATTTCGAAAAGGCCTTACCGGCGATAAGGAAGATTAAAGACGATACTTTTATCCGCATGTGGTGGCTATATTTGAATGTCTGTGCTGCGTCTTTTCACTGTGGCAATATTGATCTCCACCAGTTTGTATTCACTAAAGGTGTAAATAACCAACTACCATTGGTTAGGGTATAATTGAATTGTTTCATTCCCGTTGATGAAGATTATCGTTTATTGCTTCTTCTCCAAATCTTCATCTTTTCGGCTTGCCTAATTAATTCTTCCCTAAAATCAGGGTGGGCTATTGAAATGATTTTCTCGCTCCTTTCCCATGTGGATAGGCCTTTTAGGTTTATTTTTCCGTACTCTGTAACAATATATTGAACATTTGTCCTTGTATCTGTTACAATTGCCCCTGTGCTCAAGGTGGGACCTATGCGAGATTTAATTTCACCATCTTTTGCCTTATACGTGGAAGAGCAACAAATGAAGCTTTTTCCGCCCTTTGATAGATATGCCCCCAAAACAAAATCTAATTGACCACCTGCACCACTTATATGCCTCGTACCCACAGTCTCTGAATTTACCTGGCCAAACAAATCTAGCTCAACGCAGTTATTGATTGATATGAGATTGTCCAATGCAGCGATTGTTCTTATATCATTAGTATAACTAATAGGGGCACTCATACATTCGGGGTTATTGTCAATAAAATCATATAACTTTTTTGTGCCTGTTCCAAATGCATAGGTTTGACGAGATCTATCTATATTTTTTCTTGACCCATTTATTTTACCTGCATTGGAAATATCCACAAAGGCGTCAACATACATCTCAGTATGCACACCTAAATCTTTAAGGTCAGAGTCAGCTATTAGCATACCTATAGCATTGGTCATCCCTCCAATACCTAATTGCAGGCATGCACCGTTGGGAATCTCTTCAACAATTAAACGAGCCACCGCCTCATCAACAGGAGTTATGGGGCTGGTGGCCAATTCACCTATAGCTGGATTATTGCCTTCAACAATGGAGTTCACATCAGAAATATGAATTGCATTATCGAACCCAATGCAATTTGGCATATTTTTATTGACCTCCACAATTACTATCTTAGATTTTTCACAAACAGCTACCATATGGGATGCATTTGGTCCAAAGTTAAAGTATCCATCCTCATCCATAGGCGCAACTTGAAACATTGCAACATCATTCTGATGGATTGATTCCCGGTAGTATTTTGGTAGTTCCGAATACCTCATTGGACTATAGTAACTATACCCATCCTCAATAGCTTTTCTCTCAATGGCTGACATATGCCATGAATTCCAGGTGAAATGCTCCTTTACATTCTTCACTTTAAATATTTCTGGTTTTTTTAACAGGATACCTCCCCGTACAACAATATCGCTTAACCCTTCAGAACGGGCTGCTAATGCCTCATCCAATACAACCGGCGTCCCTGTTGACCAACCGTAATCTATCCAATCACCCGACTTTATGATTTTAACAGCATCATGAGCACTGACCAACTTTTGTTTGTATTCTTCTAGATATTTCATTCAAGCAACTCCATTATCTTGCAAACACAATCCTCTTCATCTTCCTTAAATGTTAATATAGCTTAGGAATATCAACCTCTTTGTTGAAGCTGTACTCCGGTGTTGGGAATAGTCCTTCAGCGGTTTCCCTGTGGAATTCGTTAAGGGCATCTACCATAATTTTACGTGCCTGGACATACTGCTTAACAAATTTAGGCTTGAAATCGCCATACATACCTAACAAATCTTGTGTCACCAAAACCTGGCAATCCACATGAGGACCAGCGCCTATGCCCAGTATGGGAATACTTACAGCCTCAGAAACAGCTTTGCCTACCATAGATGGCACACATTCTAAAACTATTGAAAAACATCCCGCCTTTTCGAGGGCAATTGCATCTTCGATAAGTTTCTTGGCGCTTTCCGGGGTTCCTCCTTGAACCTTAAACCCTCCTAAGGCAGATGAGGTCTGTGGCGTAAGTCCAATGTGACCCATTACATTAATACCTGCATTTACGATTGCGGATATTCTCGGTAACATCTCTATCCCACCCTCGAGTTTAATGCAATCGCAATTTGTTTCCTTAATTAGTCTGTTTGCATTTCTAACAGCTTCCTCATTGCTAACATTATATGAACCAAAGGGCATGTCACCAACAATCCATGTATCCGGTGCCCCTTTTACTACTGGCTTTATGTGATGCACCATGTCATCCATTGTTACAGACTCAGTTCCCTTATAACCTAGCATTATCATGCCTAACGAATCCCCTACCAGAATGATTTCAACATGGCTGTCATTTACTATTGAGGCCATAGTGTAATCATAGGCCGTAACATAGCTAAATTTCTTCCCCTCTTCTTTGAACTTTTTGAAATCGCCAATCGTCATTTTTTTCTTACCACTCATTTTAAACCCCTGTATGATTTGTTCTTACGACAAGTATCATACGCTCCTTTCTCTTTGATATTTATATATTTTTACAGACAATAACCCATCTGTTCCGATATTTTGGATGCCGCAGCTAATATATAGTTTGCGTACATTTCTAGATGTTTACTCTCCACGTATCTATACTTAGGACAAGATATGCTAATTGCAGCGATTGGATTTCCATGATAGTCAAAAATTGGCGCCCCAAAACAAATTAAACCTATTACATATTCTTCATCATCGATGGAGTAGCCTCTTTGTTTTGTCTCTTCCAAAATTTCTCTAAGGGCGTCTTTATCCTCAACTGTATATTTTGTAAACTTCTTATAATTAGTATTGTCTAATATCTCCCCTATTTCATCTTCAGCCATAAAAGGCAGATATGCTTTCCCTATCCCTGTACAGTGAATTGGTAGGCTTGTCCCAATATCAAGACCTACCTTGATTGTTGATTTGCTTTCAATCTTGTCGATGTAAATAATTCTGTCTCCAGCCTTTATTCCAAGATTTATAGTTTCCTTTGTCTGCTTGGCCAATTCCTCCAGGTAAGGTCTTGCAATTCTTTTAATCCCGGTCTCCTGCATTACCCTATTACCCATAGCAAGCAATTTAAAGCTGTTGTAATACTTTTTATTTTCTTTATTCTGATTCACGTATCCAGCATATTTGAGGGTGCTCACAAAGCGATGGACAGTTGCTTTATCCATTGACAACCTACTGCTTAAATCGCCTATGCCCAGTTCCCCCGATGAATCTAGTTCTTCTAAAATTGAAAATGCTTTTAAAACAGATTTCACATAATTTGATGTACCTCTCGTTTTAGAAACTGACAATGCAATCTCCCCCTGTTCAGAAAAACTAAATTTTTAAAATAATTTCCTTAATATTATCATGGCTCCGGGATTAATTGGATGTATGAATGCCTTGCCGGATGTGATTACCCAGTGTCGGCCAATTAGATTGTTTAAAGGTTCCACAATACGAAACATCATTTCGTACGCTTTCCTTTTATTGTAACCTCCGTCAAATAGTAAGTCAAGTTATAATTGACCGATTTTGCCAGCTTTTAGCCCCATATAGGTTCACAAAAATCTACCTAGGGCCTCAGTTAGCAAATTCATCCTAGGCTCCCTTGATAAAACCGATATCACCATTTTCTGTTCGGGAGAAATAATAAGATATTTTCCCTCCGCCCCATCGGCAAAATAATGGCTTTCAGTGTGCTTACCGCTTCCATCTTTGCAAACCCATATATGATAGCCGTAAGCGACTTTTTTCAATTTATTGTTTGGTACATTATCATGTCTTTCAAAATTCGGATTGATAATATGAGGTTCATGCATGGAATCAATCCATGAATCATTGATAATCTGCTTATCGCCATATTTTCCATTGTTTAAAAGGAGCATACCAATCCTGTGAACCTCTTCATTATTTAAATATAAACCTGTGGCGCCAAGGCAGATTCCCTGGTTAGACTTGTCCCACCTAGCTTTTTCTATTTCCAGGTGCTTTAGCACAGTTTCATATACCCAGACATCAAAGGGCTTATTTGTTACTGCTTCCATTATTGCACTTAGCAAGTAAGTTGCCGCATTGTCGTAAACTAAAAATGTTCCCGGCTCATGAACAATATCTTGATTTAAAATATAACTTATATTATCCCTTTCTATGGGTAAAGCTTCATAGTTTCTTCTTAGCATAAAGCTTTTATCATGACCGATGGACAGGGTCAAAAGGTGTTTTATTTTTAGTCTTGAAAGATAGTCCCTATTTTTTTCATTGTAAATATCAACATTATGAAAATAAGGCATCACAAAACTGTCAAGGCCGATGAGCTGTGCATCTATGGCTTTAGAAATGCCTAAACTGCTGACGAGCTTGCTTAGTGACCTGATGTTCCTTCTCATTAAAGGGGTGAAATTATGCCCGTATTTCACTCCATCAACTGTTACTATTATACTGTCTACCTTATATTTATTGCGATCAACTAATTCAATAAATTTATTTAACATGACTCCCTCCAGCAAACTCAATTCTATCAATAGCGCCGGTTTTAAGCAAATATATTTTGATTTTTATAGTCTTTGAGAGTATAATATTTTTATTAAAGAAAGGGAAATACTATGTCGAATCAAAACAAGATGGCCACCAAGCCAATGTTGCCTTTGATTATTTCTATGTCTGTGCCCCCTCTCATTTCTATGTTTATGCAGTTTTCATATAACTTTGTGGACTGCATGTTTGTTTCATGGATATCGGAAGATGCACTCACCGCTGTATCTTTGGCTTTTCCACTTACAACCTTAATGCTGGCGATGTCCATAGGGCTAGGTGTTGGTACAAATGTTCTAATAGCTAGGTCCCTTGGAAAAAATGACCAGGATATGGCTGACACGGTTGTTTCCCACAGCCTTATTCTCTCTACTATCTGTGGCATTATAATCACAATTATTATGCTAGGTATTATAAAACCATATTTTATATTTTTTACTGATGATCCAAGAATACTCGATATGGCCATATCATATATGAAAATATGCGCCTTTATGCAGGTGCCAAACATGGTACATATATCCATACAAAAAGTCATACAAGGCACAGGCAATATGCTTGCGCCCATGTGGTTTCAAATAGCGGGTGTCTTACTGAATTTTGTGCTGGACCCCATCCTTATATTCGGTTATTTCGGTTTCCCTGCTATGGGAGTTAGGGGGGCCGCCATTTCTACGGTCCTAGGATATACCCTATCTATGATACTAGCATTTTATGTATTAATATTCACCAAGCAAAAAGCTAAAATAAAGGCTAGAGGTTTTAAACTAAAGATTGGACTTTTTCTAGATATTATAGTTATTGGGCTACCTTCATTCATTATGAACGCCCTAGGCGCCTTCATGGTTTACTTTGCAAACCTATTCCTTGTAGTCTACTCTACCACAGCCGTGGC
>CAZMMB010000041.1:4189-9745 GCA_964567325.1 uncultured Oscillospiraceae bacterium | reverse complement strand
CTCGGTAAGTCGACACCGGCTATACGAGCCATATGCTGTTTCCTCCTTCTGTTTTCTTTATAAGTTCATTAATATATGAATGCCCTGTTAGTCGTTTCTCTGCCTCCCGGCAGTAAAACACAGCCGCCCCAACAGTGACATCGCTTACATTGTATTAGCCCTGGGTCTGCTTATGTTTTGGGTTTACGCAGATAACCATGACCTTACCGTTCCTCTTTATCACCTTGCATTTTTCGCAAATAGGTTTTACGGAAGCTCTCACTTTCATTTCAATTCCTCCTAATTTATTTATCCCTCCAGGTAATTCTTCCTCTGGAAAGATCATAAGGGGACAGTTCCACCTTAACTTTGTCACCAGGTAAAATTCTGATAAAGTTCATTCTGATTTTTCCGGAAATATGGGCAAGCACTTCGTGGCCGTTTTCCAGTTCTACGATGAACATGGCGTTTGGCTGTGCTTCCAATACTGTACCGAAAACTTCTATAACATCCTTCTTAGCCATAAACACACCCCCTCAATCTAGATATTCTCTATTCCATTCAACTTTGTCAATAACAAAGGTTCATCTTCTGTTATTACTACAGTATTCTCGTAATGGGCTGAACGCTTTTCATCCTCTGTTTTAACGGTCCAATTATCAGACTTTGTCTTCACTTTCCAGCTTCCCTCATTGACCATAGGTTCAATTGCAAATACCATTCCCTTAGTCAATCTGGGTCCCCTTCCGGGAATTCCGTAGTTTGGGATTTGCGGATCTTCATGCATTTCTTTTCCAATTCCGTGACCCACATAGTCTCTAACTACTGAGAACCCATTCTTCTCAACATGTTGCTGAATAGCATGGGATATGTCCGAGAGGCGGTAACCTACTTTGCAAAATTTCAACCCCTCGTAAAAGCTTTCCTTTGTGACAGCAATCAAGTTTGCTGCAGGCTCATCTATTTTCCCTACCGGGTAGGTTCTCGCAGCATCGCTGTAATAACCCATGTATATGGTTCCCGTATCAACGCTTACAATATCGCCTTCACAGAGCCTCCGATCTTTTGATGGAAGCCCGTGAACCACCTCTTCATTAATTGAAATGCAGGCGCTTGCCGGATAGCCATTGTAACCCTTGAAAGCAGGAGCCATTCCTTTGTTTAGGATATATTCCTCTATGAATTCATCAAGCTCCTTGGTACTGATACCTGGCCTAATCAGCTGGGAGAGTTCCTGGAGTATCAAGGCTGTCACCTCTCATGCCTTCTTCATAAGTAATATTTCCTCTTCCGATTTAATGATAATCATATTAAAGTCCCAAACCTGAAAGAACCTGACTTAGCGTGCGCTCCGGCGTATGTGACGCATCTACGGCTAACAATATGTTCTTTTTTCGATAGTAGTCAATCAGGGGTTCAGTCTGCGAATGATATACAGCAAACCGCTTTTTCACTGTTTCTTCTTTATCGTCATCCCTTTGATAGGTTTCCCCCCCACATATGTCGCACACCCCATCAATTTTAGTGGGCCTGGTGTTTATATGATATATTTCACCGCAGTTTCTGCATACCCTTCTACCAATCATCCTGTCAAGTAGCGAATCATCAGCTACTACTAGTTGGATAACTCTATCAATCTGACATTCTTGTTCTGTTAAATAGGAGTCTAGGTCCTTAGCCTGTTTTATTGTTCGAGGAAATCCATCCAGGAAGAATCCTTCATGGCAATCGCTTTCCCCCAATCTTTTTTCTACTATTTCCAGGACCAATTCATCGGCAACTAATTCGCCCCTATCCATATATTCCTTAGCGCGCAAGCCTAAAGGAGTTCTGTCACTAATATTTTTGCGCAGTATAGAGCCTGTTGATATGTGAGGCGCATTAATGTTTGCCGATAAATTACCCGCTAATGTACCTTTACCAGACCCAGGTGGTCCTAATAGTATCAGTCTATACAATTTATCTTCCTTCTTTCTATTTCAGGAAACCTTGATAGTTGCGCATAACCATCTGTGTCTCCAGCTGCTTCATAGTATCTAAAGCCACACCTACGGCAATAAGCAAGGAGGTCCCCCCAAAGCCGATTTTCAAAGCCGTAAATTCCTGAATTAGTGTAGGCATAGTAGCTACCAAAGCCAGGAATATTGCTCCTGCGAAGGTGACCCTTGTCATAACTTTATTTAAATATTCAACCGTGGACCTACCCGGTCTTATGCCAGGGATAAAGCCACCGTTCGTCTTCATATTGTTTGCCACCTCTACCGGGTTAAATGTAACCGACGTATAGAAGTAGGTAAAGAATATGATGAGAATTATATTGAATACCGCATATACCCAAACTCCGGGGTTTCCTGCTGGGGACAACCATTTAACTACGAAATTATTGAATCCAGTTCCCGGGAAAAAATGTGTCAGTGTCAATGGGAATTGCAATAGGGATAGGGAAAAGATTACAGGTATAACACCAGCCTGGTTAACCTTAATGGGAATATGGGTACTTTGTCCCCCATACATCTTCCGACCCACTACCCGTTTAGCATATTGCACAGGGATTTTTCTCTGTCCTTCCTGAACCAACACAATACCCACTACTACTATTATTGCGAAAATCACAAACAAGATTATGGATAAAAGGCCAACCTCTCCTGCTTTATAGGAAAGCAGTGTTGAATGGACAGCCCTAGGCATTCTAGCAATAATTCCACCGAAGATTATCAATGAAATCCCATTGCCGATACCATTTTCATTTATCTGTTCCCCTAACCACATTAGAAAGGCTGTTCCTGCAGACAGTACCAGGACTATGACAGTCACGTTGAAAAAGCTTTTATCAGGAACTGCCTGACGGAAAAGACCTACAGTCATGCCTATCGCCTGGACAAATGCCAACAAAACAGTCAGGTAACGGGTATACTGGGCTATCTTCTTTCGGCCCTCTGTCCCCTCCTTAGCCAAGGCCTCCAATTGAGGTATAGCTATAGTTAGCAGCTGAAAGATGATTGATGCTGTAATATACGGGGTTATGCTGAGTGCAAAGATTGTAAAATTGCTAAAAGCTCCCCCCGAAAAAAGGTCGAATAAGCTTAACAAGCCTAAATCTCCTGAAAATACCTCTTTCAAGATTTCTCTGTCTATGCCGGGAACAGGAATATTGGAGCCCAACCGGAAGACCATAAGCATCAGTAGTGTAAAGGTTATTTTCTTTCTGATGTCGCCAATTTTCCAGGCGCGGGCAACTGTTCTAAGCATTTCCATATTAAATCACCTGAGCCTTTCCTCCGGCCGATTCAATCTTTTCAATGGCAGATTTACTGAATTTATGGGCTTTTACAGTGATATTCTTCTCTAATGTGCCTTGGCCCAATACTTTAACTCCTTGACCGGTCTTCTTTGCCAAACCTACCTCAATCAATAGATCAGGTGTAACCTCTGTTCCGTCCTCAAAAGCGTTAAGTTCTTCGATGTTAACAATCTCCCATTGTTTCTTCCAAATATTTGTAAACCCTCTTTTGGGAATCCTTCTGTACAATGGCATCTGGCCTCCCTCGAAGCCCAGGCGGACACCTCCACCACTTCTAGAGTTTTGACCATTCATGCCTCTTCCTGCAGTTTTTCCCAGCCCGGAGCCCGGTCCTCTGCCCTTTCTTTTAGGGTTTCTGGTGGCACCCTCCGGAGCTTTCAGTTCATGTATCCTCATGTCTGTCACCTCCTCTTATAGATGTTCAACTTTGACAAGGTGCTTAACCTTATTCACCGCTCCGCCAGTCTGCGGAGTATCGGGCATTAGCACTGCATGATGCAATTTTCTAAGTCCCAATGCTTCTAATACTTTTCTTTGGTTTGGAGAAGCACCTATCGGACTTTTTACCAAAGTAATTTTAACTTTATTTTCAGCCATTTTGCCCTCCTTATCCCAAAATCTCCTCTACTGTTTTACCCCTCAGCCTACCAACACTTTCCGCAGTTTTCAGACCCTTAAGTCCTTCGATTGTAGCTGCGGCCATATTTCCTGTGTTATTGCTGCCTATTGATTTTGCCCTGACGTCTTTTACACCTGCCAATTCAAGAACGGTCCGCACAGAGCTTCCCGCTATAACACCGGTACCCGGTGCAGCAGGCATTATAAGTACACGTCCTGCTCCAAAAACGCCTAGGATTCTATGGGGTATGGTAGTTCCCTTCATAGGAACATGTATAAGTTTCTTTTTTGCATCTTCAATAGCTTTTCTGACAGCCTCAGGAATTTCCTGGGCCTTGCCTAGGCCAACGCCTACATAACCGTTTTTATCGCCTACCACAACAGTTACACTGAAGCGGAAATTTTTTCCGCCTTTTACTACTTTGGTAACACGGCGGATATTCACGATGGATTCTGCAAGGTCAAGCTTTGATGCATCTATGGTTTTCTGTCGCATTCTCTTCCTCCTCCTGTTAGAATTTCAAACCGGCAGAACGTGCACCGTCAGCCAGTTCTTTTACTCTTCCATGATATAAAAATCCGCCCCTATCGAAACAAACTGTATCAATTCCTTTTTCGACAGCCTTCTTCCCTATAGCTTCGCCAACTGCTTTGGCTGCTTCCTTATTTCCACCGTAGGAAAATTGTGCTTTAATATCTTTATCAAGGGTTGACGCGGAAACCAAGGTCTTGCCATTTACATCATCGATAACTTGAACGAAGATGTTAGCTAGGCTTCTATATACACAGAGTCTTGGTTTTTGAGGAGTCCCGAAAACGCCTTTTCTTACCCTATCATGTCTCTTGAGCCTTTTGTCATTTCTGCTATTTCTTTTAGCCATTTTCTTCACTCCTTTCTATTTTTTCTTAGCTCCGGTCTTACCTTCCTTGCGGATGACATCTTCACCAACATAGCGGAAGCCTTTGCCCTTATAAGGTTCTACCGGTCTTTTTGCACGGATATTAGCTGCATAGTTACCCACTAGCGCCTTATCGCTACCCCTTACGATAACTTCGTTACCGGCAACTTCTGTTTCTATTCCTTCCGGGTCTTCCATATCTACAGAATGGGAATATCCCAACTGAAGGGCAAGTACTTTGCCTTTCTTCTCAGCCCTGAAACCTACTCCACCTAATTGAAGTTTTTTCTCATATCCCTTAGTAACGCCTATTACCATATTGTTAATTAATGATCTGTAGAGACCATGGGCTTCTCTGGCCCCTTTATCGTTCCCGTCAGGAGTCAGGGTCAATACTCCATCCTTTATTTCTACTTTCAATCTATCACTTACCATTTCCTGTAACTCACCCTTAGGCCCTTTAACAGTTACAAGGTTTTTGCCGCTGACCTTAACCTCAACGCCGGCAGGAAGCGATACAGGCAGTTTTCCTATTCTTGACATTCTATTTCCTCCCTACCAAACATAACAAATTACTTCTCCGCCCACACCAAGATTCCTGGCTTCCTTGTCGCTGATTATACCCTTGGATGTAGAGATAATGGCAATGCCAAGACCTCCTAATACCTTTGGTACTTCATCGCTTTTAGCGTAAACCTTCAAACCTGGTTTGGAGATCTTCTTTAACCCACTGATAACTTTTTCCTTATCAGCTCCATA
>CAZMMB010000041.1:0-4179 GCA_964567325.1 uncultured Oscillospiraceae bacterium | reverse complement strand
TTGCACCCTGATGATGCCTTGTTTGCCGTCTTCTATAATATTAAACCCTTTGATATAGCCTTCTTTTTGTAGTATTTCAGCAATCGCTTTCTTTACTTTGGATGCAGGTATATCAACGGTCGAATGTCCTACAGTGTTGGCATTTCTGATTCTGGTAAGCATATCTGCCACAGGATCTGTCATAGTCATGTTACTGTACCTCCTTCCTCTAAGTTTTACCAGCTTGCCTTCCTAACGCCTGGAATCTCGCCTTTATATGCTAGTTCTCTAAAGCAGATACGACATATGCCGTATTTTCGCAAGTAGGCATGAGGGCGTCCGCAGAGTTTGCATCTGGTATATGCCCTGGTTGCGTACTTGGGTTTTCTCTGCTGTTTAACTTTAAGAGATGTCTTTGCCACTTCTTTACCTCCTTACTGTTTTGCAAACGGCATACCCATTAGTTCAAGCAATGCTAATGCTTCTTCATCGGTCTTTGCCGTTGTTGTAAATGAAATGTTCATACCTTTTATCATGTCAACCTGATCGTAAACAATTTCTGGGAATATGAGCTGTTCTTTTACACCCATGGAATAGTTTCCCCTTCCATCGAAAGAGTTCCTGCTGACTCCCTTGAAGTCCCTCACCCTAGGTAAGGCTATGTTGAACAGCTTATCAGCAAATTCATACATGTTTTCGCCCCTAAGGGTAACTTTGGCCCCTACGCTCATTCCATCCCTTACTTTAAAGTTTGCGATAGATTTTTTTGCTTTTGTCACAACAGGTCTCTGTCCCGTGATAAGAGCGATTTCCTGAACTGCAGTTTCCATAATCTTTGAATTATCCTTTGCCTCTCCAAGACCCATGTTCACCGTAATCTTTGTTAGCTTAGGAACTTCCATAACATTTTTGTATTTGAATTTATCCATCATAGTCTTGAATACTTCCGTCCTATAATATTCCTTTAGTCTTGCTGCCAAGATTTTTCCCTCCTTTCACTAATCCAATATTTGACCTGTCTTTTTAGAAATACGTTTTTTAATACCATTTTCAATTATGTGGCCAACCCTTGTAGGTGCTTTTTCCCTGTTGTCCCAATACATTACGTTAGAAACATGTATTGGCCCTTCCTGATGCTTAATTTCAGCCGCAACTTTCCGCGTCTGCTTTTGATGCTTAGTCTGGATGTTTACACCTTCCACTATAACCCTGTCGGCCTTTGGGTAAGTTTTTAATACTTTTCCTTTTTTACCTTTATCCTTACCGGTAATTACCAGTACTGTATCGTCTTTTTTGATATTCATTATCTACACCCCCTACAGTACTTCCGGCGCTAGGGACACTATTTTCATAAAGCTTTTATCCCTTAGCTCTCTGGCTACGGGCCCGAAAATACGGGTGCCCACCGGATTTTTATCTTCTTTTATTATAACAGCCGCATTCTGGTCAAATTTCACATAACTGCCGTCCACTCTCCTGGCACCATGCTTTGTTCTAACCACTACAGCTCTGACAACTTCGCCTTTTTTGATGACTCCTCCGGGAGTTGCTTCTTTAACCGTACATACGATTGTATCACCTATGCCCGCATATTTGCGACGTGTTCCACCTAAGACACGGATACACAATAGCTCCTTTGCACCGGAATTGTCAGCAACCTTTATCCTTGTTTCTACTTGAATCATGATAGGTGCCTCCTTCCTATTTGACCTTATCTATCACTTTCACCAGTCGCCATCTCTTATCCTTGGAAAGAGGTCTGGTTTCCATAATTCTCACTTTGTCACCAATATTACATTCGTTATTCTCGTCATGAGCTTTAAAATTTTTGGTCCGTTTCATAGACTTTCCATAAAGGGAATGTCTTACGAAGTCCTCAACTGCCACTACCACGGTCTTCTCCATTTTATCGCTGACCACGAATCCGACCTTGGTTTTTCTCCTGTTTCTAGTTTCCATAATCACATCCTCCTTTCTTTAGCCTTCAGCCCTTTTTAGTTCTTTTTCCCTGAGTACAGTCTTTGCTCTGGCAATTTCCTTCCTTACATCCCTCATTTTAATCGGGTTTTCCAGCTGTCCTGTTACTTGCTGGAAGCGTAAATTGAAAAGTTCATTCTTTAGCTTTTTGACCTCAACAGTCAATTCGGTTTCACTCATATTTCTCATTTTGTCTAATCTCATTACACTTCACCACCCTCTGCTAATTCCTGACCCTTGATGGTAAATTTTGATTTGAGCGGTAGCTTGTGGGATGCTAATCTCATAGCTTCCCTGGCTTTTTCTTCCGATACCCCCGCTATTTCAAACATCACTCTACCCGGTTTAACTACTGCAACCCAGTATTCAGGGGCACCCTTACCGGAGCCCATGCGCACTTCAGCGGGTTTCTTAGTCACGGGTTTGTGTGGAAATATTTTTATATATACATTTCCGCCCCTCTTAATAGAGCGGGTCATGGCAATTCTAGCAGCTTCTATTTGGTTCGAGGTAATCCAGCCACATTCCTGAGCCACCAATCCATAAGTCCCGTAGGTAATGGTATTTCCCCTGGTGGCAACACCCTTCATTCTTCCTCTGTGGACACGACGACGTTTAACACGTTTTGGCATCAACATCGCTTGTTCCTCCTTTCATGATAAATTACTTATTCTTTAGAACCTGTATCAGGTGCTTCCTGTTTAGCGTCTTGCTCAACATTCGCTGGCTTTTCAACTGGCTTTCTGCGTTTCCTAGGGTTTACCGCCTTTGGACCATCTCTCCTATCGTCCCTTCGATAATCCCCTCTCCTATCAGAGCGATCGCCGCCTCTTCTGGACCTGTCTCCGCCTCTCCTGTCACCAGGCCTTCTTCTCCTGTCTCCATCACCTCTACCGCCTTCCTCAGGCAATGGGCTTTGAAGATCTTTGGACAAGACTTCTCCATTGTTTATCCAAACTTTTACACCAATTTTACCGTATTGGGTATCTGACTCCGCAAAACCATAGCTTATATCAGATCTCAAGGTATGGAGAGGGACATTCCCCTCGCTATATTTTTCGCTTCTGGCAATTTCAGCTCCGCCTAGACGGCCCGATACCATAACTTTTATCCCTTTTGCCCCGGCTTTCATTGTCCTACCAATAGCCTGCTTCATGGCCCTTCTGAAAGAAATTCTCCTCTCCAAGGCTTGGGCTATGCTTTCCGCAGTAAGCTGAGCATCGACATCGGTTCTTTTAACCTCAATTATGTTCATAATTACCGTTTTGCCTGTGAGCTTTTCGACTTCAGCCTTAAGTTCATCTATTCCTGTCCCTGATCTACCTATTATCATCCCTGGTTTGGCTGCTAAAATGGTAACCTTTACCTGGTTATTTGCCGCCCTCTCAATCAAAATTTTAGATATTCCAGCAGCAAATATTCTTTTCTTTACATAATCTCTTATTTTTTTGTCTTCAACAAGATAGTCTGCAAAATCTTTTTTATCTGCATACCACTTGGAGTTCCAGTCTCTGATAACGCCTACTCTCATTCCATGTGGATTTACTTTCTGTCCCATTCAATAAACCTCCTAATCTCTTTCTTTAAGCGTGACGCCAATATGGCTGCTTCTCTTTAGGATCATTTTTGCACGGCCTTGGGAGCCTGCCCGCCACCGCTTCATAGTCGGCCCCTGATTGGCATATATTTCTGCAACGTAGAGCTTATCCACATTCATACTATGATTGTTCTCTGCATTTGCTACTGCGGATTGAACTACTTTCTCAATTAACACAGAGCCCTTGCCCTTTGTGAATTTTAGTATAGTCAGTGCTTGATTTAAATCTTTTCCCCTTACCAGATCTGCGATTGGTTTAAGTTTAATGGGAGACATTCTGACATACTTTGCAACTGCTTTCGCTTCCATGTTCTTATCCTCCCTTACTATTTCTTAACTCTCGAGGATTTATCGGCTGCATGTCCTCTATAGCTTCTTGTAGGTGCGAACTCACCTAATCTATGCCCTACCATATCTTCCGTAATATAGACCGGTACATGTTTTTTCCCGTCGTGAACCGCGATTGTATGACCAACCATTTGCGGAAAAATAGTGGATGGCCTGGACCAGGTTTTCACTACTTTCTTATCGTTGGCACTGTTCATAGCCTCGATAGCCGCTAATAGTTTTTCATTAACGAAAGGTCCTTTTTTTACTGATCTACTCATATTTCATCCTCCTCCCCG
>CAZMMB010000040.1:4231-9764 GCA_964567325.1 uncultured Oscillospiraceae bacterium | reverse complement strand
CTTTCGCTATATTCCATCAATCATATCTTATGCCTGGTGCAGAAGTCATTTAATCGTTGAAAAGTATATCTGCTCCTACGGCCCTTTCCACTGACTTCCTCAGATTCGCCATGCCTAACCCATAACTTCCATCAATCCCCGGGATAGGGACAATGGCCGGAATACGCCTGTCCTTGTATTTTTCTACTTCCTCGGTCATGTCTTTGCATAGCTTCTCTGTTATATATATAATCGCATATTCACCTTTGGCAATGCGGTCAAATATGGCCTTAGCCTCTAAAACATCAGCGACAGGGAAGACATCGAGTCCCACGGCCTTAAAACCCAGCACACTACTTCGATCTCCTATAACCGCTATCTTAGACATACGTTTCCCTCACTCTCTCACCTATGGCCTCTTTGGAAAGCCCTTGGACCAGACCTGTCATGATAATTCGTACGGTCCGAACCTCAATTTCCTTGGCAATCAGATAAGCTGCTAGAGGTTCAATTCCAAATGAGATAGATTTTGCTGCTTTGGCAAAACCTATCAGGACATTATCGCATAGGCGTTCAAAACTTGTAAAGTGGCCTGTCTCCTTCAGCATAGCCCCCCCCTCCATCATGGGCAAAAACAGGTTAAAGGGAATTAGCCTCTCAGCAAAAAGTTCATAAGCCTCATCAAAGTTATTTATAAACATTTTTTCCTGGATCCTTCCACCTTCAATGAATATATGTGAAAAGAAATCCCAAGATTTGCCCATTTGTCTGACCCTGACAAAAGATTTTAAATTAATAATGTCTATCTGTAACTTTATATAATCTTTAATAAATTCATTTCCGCCAGCTGCTGCATCCTTCATTTCTTGATATAGGGCCTTATCGAAAATAATATCTATATACTGGGGATCTGAAGTTCTTGCAAAAACATCTACCACCTCTTGTATGGCATTGGCCATCTTGTCAGTGAGTCCTACAAAATTCCTTTCCCTCACGAATATTTCCATCTTATTGGCAGCTATAGTACCTAAATCTATTAAGAATTCCCTAGAGTCTACATTCATAAATTCTGACTTCATTAAAACCTTAAGGTTATGATAGTCGAAGGGGTAGAAAAAAGGATAGAGCTCTGATTTGTCAGGTGCAATATCCCTGATGAAAGTGAATACCTTTTTAATCTCCTCCCCCAATAGACCTTCAAATTCATAAACTGTAAAGGTCTCCGTGCCATTACCGTATTCCAAATCATATAAAATTTTTAAAGCATCTTCTGGTGCTTTGCTATCAATCATAGCCTCCGCTTTGTCTCGGGAAAGCAGGTATTTTTCCACACTGCGTACCCGTGAGGAAGCGAATACATAGTCTTTCTTATTTTTGTCTATGACCAAAATCCTTCCTCCTTTCAAATCGAATAATCCGATTTGAATGTTTGCAAACAATTTAACCGTACAAGGCCTTAACCACATGTGGAATTGTAGATTCGCGAATTCCACTAATCATGGTTTCCAAAGTGGAGTTGATTTCTACCGAACCTCTCCTAAGTATAAATCCACCTCTGGCATCTATGGTATCTTCCGCCAAAGACAAGGTCCCTACCTTCCCTGTGTCGTTAACTTTGGATATTAGCCTTTCACCAATCCTGCCATGATCATCCTGATTGAGCAGGACTTGTCCTCCTTGTCCCCCAATTCTAATAAGGGAAGCAGTCAAAAGTTCAAGATAATCGGCCTCATCCATTTTACTGAGCCTATCCAAAGCCTCATCAAAGCAAAGGGCTATCTGTGCCTGTTTGGCTCCCAATCTAATCTTTCTCACCTCTAGTTCTGCAACTGAAATCCTTCTAGTCTTTACCAACCTTTTATCCTCACCTATCTTTTCAGCTGACTCATTTAGAATTTTCTCTGCCTTTTGCTCTGCTTCTTCAATTATTTTTCGGCTTTTACTGCGGGCATCATCCAGGATTCGCTTGCCTTGCTCCTCCGCCTCCGACAGTATTTTGCCTGTAATATTATCAATGCTCATTATAACCCATCCTTATCCTTTAACCTGCTATCTGAACACCATTAAGCATTAGGAATGAGATTAGCAGTGCTAAAACTGCATATGTTTCTACCATGGCTGGATATACCATTCCTTTAGCTAGCTCCTCCGGTCTTTTCGAAATCAACATTATACTTGCAGCAGATGATTTCCCCTGGGCAATGCCGGAGAAAATCCCAACAAGGCCTACCGGAATCGAAGATGCAAATATATAGGCCCCCTCGGCCATCGTTACATCCAAAGGCCCATCTCCACCTAAAAGTGAAATCTTTGTCATGATGAGGAATGCAATAAGCAAACCGTAAATACCTTGGGTTCCCGGAAGGGCCTGAAGAATCAGTGTTTGGCCAAATTTCTGTGGGTCTTCCGATATGACACCGGCAGCAGCCTGGCCAGCTATACCTATACCTATTGCGCTTCCTACTCCTGCAAGGGCTGCCACTGCTGCTCCTGCCATTGCAAGAAAGACCCCATTAAATAGTAAGTTTTCAAATAACAAATAGTTCATTTAGCTTTCCTCCCTTTGAATTGCAATATATTTTGTGTTTTCGCCAAATGGCTTAAAGGCCTCCCCGCCACTAACATAGAACTTACCAAAGAACTCAACATATTGTAGCCTGCATGAGTGAACGAAAGAACCTAGACCGTTGATAGCGAAATTGTATGTGTGCCCTATTACAAATGCAAACAACATTAAAAGTAACCCCTTAATACCAGATCCTCCAAATGACCCCATTGTGTTAACTACTGACGCAATGACACTAGATGCCAATCCTAATGCTAAAAGTCTTGAATAGGATAGGACATCAGACAAGTAGCCGGTGATACCATAAAGGCTGCCAAAGCCTCCCACTATCTTGCCTATGCCCTTTTTATTCCTGCCAGCGGTCAAGACAATTCCAAGGGCACCGATAATCGACATCCACTTGGCCAGTTGAGGAACAAAACCTGTTAGCAATAGGGTAGCCCCTATCAGAAGAAGATACCAGAGGCCTACATCGAATATTGCATCCCATGGTCTCCCATCCTTAATTGAAAGCCATGCTGAAAGGCCCATCCCAATAAATAGGTGTATCCCCCCTAATATGAAACAAAAAATTAATAGCTTCATAGGATCATCTAGCGGATTAAACCAAATAGCTGGTATAGATATGTCTGCATTGAAAAAAGTCCGGCCAACAACCTCTACAATGTCGCCGAACCAACCTCCAAACATAGCCCCCCAAAAGGCAGTCGCTATCCCACAGTAGAAGAAAAGCTTTATCATCTGGTATTTCATACCCTCTAATTTATATTTTTTTAATATGAACCCTGTCATAAGGGCCATTATGATCCCATAAGCCCCATCACCGAGCATCATCCCAAAAAAGATAGCATAGGAAAGAGAAAAGAAAGGGGTAGCATCTACAGACCCGGATTCAGGCAAGGCGTATAGTTTTGTTATGGCCTCAAAAGGCATGGAAAATCTTCCGTTCAATAAAAGAACTGGCGTTTTCTCATCCTTCTCCGGCTCACTTATTTTATAATAACAGTCCATCTCCGCTAGCAGTCTTTCTACCTGGTCTTCCGCTGCGGCTGGAAGCCATCCCTCAAAGGCGAAAGATTTTTCAGTTATCAATAGCTTGCCCCTAATTGCCGCCCTATCTTTTTCAATTACCGAACGGTCATGGTATGTTTCCAACTTGTGTCTATCTTTTTCCAAGGAGCCAATATCCTGCTCCACCTTTTCTTTTTCCCTTATGTAATTCTCAATGTTCTTTTCAGCCTCCAGGATATTATCTTTAGCAGTGCCTTTCAAATCGCCAAAGCTAACCTTTGAAAATCCAAAATTACGAAAGACATCATCAGCCAACTCCCTTTGAGTCTTTTCGCAGATAATATAGAAATAGCCTTGGTCCTCATCCCTGTGGACCATCTGGACTAGACTAAGCGGGACCTTGTCTTCCATCTCTTCTTTAAAACTATGAACATCGACCCCCGATGGGACAAGGCCTAAAATAAGATCTACCTTTTTAGTTCCATTCTCCTCTAAAGGCAAGCTGTATTCTGCCCAAGGAGTTAAAGAGAGCTTTAATGTCTCAGCCTTATTAATCAGGTTTGAAAGTTGATTATGGCGGTCAAAAAGTAAATTCAACTTTTCAATAATTCTCTCAGTTTCCCATTCCTCTTTAACAGTTCTTTGGAAATCTACATGCGATATTAGCCTTCTAGTACGCAACAAAGGCGTTTTTTCATTTCCATGCTTGTCGAGTACATTCAAAGCCTGGTTAACCCTGGACAAACGGCTCTCATAAACCGAAATTGCTTCCTCATCGCTATCCTGCCTTACCAGCTCACACCATTCCTCTTCATTCAACTTTTCACCTGAGTCTCTTATTTCAACTAGACCCAAGGCCATAAGCTTATTCATCAATATTTCACGTTGAGAAATAAGGCCTACAGCAGAGAGTTTTTTCATCCTAGCGATTGACACTTAATTCACAACCTTTCCGATAATAATTGAGACTGCATCGTTTTTATACTTATCTGCAGATGCTATTTGGCTTTCTATTTCCCGTTTTGCCTTTTCTATTATGTCCCTATAGCTTTGCTCTGCATCCTCCTGGGCCTTTTCCATGGCCTCCTTATAGTTTTTCTCCAGCTGACGATTTGCCTCTTCTAGCAAGTGTGCGGCTTGGCCTTGCGCTTTGGATATTATCTCTTTAGCCTCTTGGTTGCTTTTCTTGCGGATTTGTTCTGCTCTTTCCTCCGCTTCCCTGATTAATTTAATCTGTTCAATTGCCATTGCCTCGCCTCCTTCTGATAATATATTCATCCCCCGGCCAACCATAATTCATGTATTCCGACTATTCGTGAAATATTAAATTTGTAACAATTATATGATTGTTTGGACCATAAGTAAAGGCTTTGGCCCAATTTGTTATGCTTTTTAATATTGAATTTCCAATATAAACAGAAGCCTACATATATATATGGGCTCAAAAATAATTTTTAAAATTTATGAAATACTGAGGGTTAAATTCCTTGGATTAAGTTATTTAACCATTTTTTCGAATTAAATCGATGACGAGTAATTAACCCCTTGGCGATTTCCTCCGCCTGGGCCATCATAACTATCAAGTATACGGGTAGGTCTGTGTAGAAGACACCGATAAAGACAAGGGGTACACCTATTCCCCATACCCCGCCCACCTCCGTAAACATGGCAAACTTGGTGTCGCCACCACACCTTAAAGTCCCAACTATCTGTAAACCACCATAAACCTTTAGCCACATCATGCAACCATATATGGTCAATATCCACAACATATATGAACGCCCTTGGTCGCTGAAATTAAATAAGTATACTATATATCTGGACGAAAGAATCAAAAGGCCGCCTGAAACAAGGCCAATTGTTATACCTATCCTTATTAACCTTTTTGCCAGGGCATAAGCATAATCCATCTGCCCCATGCCTATCCTTTGACCGACTAAAATCAAAACGGCGTCCCCCAGACTGAATATTGCCAGG
>CAZMMB010000040.1:0-4221 GCA_964567325.1 uncultured Oscillospiraceae bacterium | reverse complement strand
CTGTACCGCCGCATATTCAGTTATCCCCATCCTCCCATAAAAAGCATTATAGGTAGCCATGCCCAGGCTCCACATGGTTTCATTGACCGTAACTGGTAGGGCATTTGCCAATATCCTAAAGACAAGAAGCCTTTTCCAGGCAAAAAAATCGGATAAGGGTCCTGCGATTATATTTTTCCTGACAAAGATTACATAGATAACCAGAACCAGCTCCAAGCTTCTAGATGTTATCAGGGCAGTAGCTGCTCCCATAACACCCATTGCAGGTAGGCCAAATTTCCCGAATATAAGGGTATAGGCCAAAATCGTGTTGACAGAAAAAACAATCATGCTTATGAAAAGAGGAATTTTGGTCTGCTGGGTTGACCGTAGGGCTGCAGTGCATGGAACAGTTATTGATACTGTCAGGAAACAGAAAGCAAATCTTTTAAGGAAGCGGGACCCTAGTTCTATAGCTTCGGGAATATCGGTAAATAGTCTCAGTATGTCCCCTGGGAAAAAAGTGGCTGCAATAAAAAATATAAAACCAATACCCAAGCAAAAGCTTATGGCAAAACCTAGCACCCGCCTTATATTATAAAGGTCTTTCTTTCCCCAGAATTGGGACATAAAGGCCGAGGCCCCTCCAGCAAATCCAAAAAGTAAACCCCAATGGATAAAAAATAGCTGGGTTGAAAGCCCCATGGATGCTAATTGAACTTCTCCAAGACTGCCAACCATGAGGGTATCGATTAGGTTTAACGATGCCGCTATAAGGCTCTGCAATGCTATAGGCAGGGCAACACGCCTAAGAGTCCTGAGCAAGGGTAGGGTTTCAATTACAGGCCCCTTCCCATCCAGGCCTAAGTCCTGTCTTTTTTTCAAGTTTTCTGTTCCTATTCTGCTATTTGTATTGTTGGATCTGAAATCAAGTTATATAAATATGGGGTCAGGACAGATTTTTTAATATATTTACTATGTGGTAGGAAGCCTTGCCGTCCCCATAAGGATTTACTGCCTTAGCCATATTATCGTAAACTTTTTTGTCTGTCAACAGTTCCTTTGTCATGGTATAAATTGCATCTTTATCAATACCTGCAAGCCTAACGGTGCCAGCTTCTAAGGCCTCTGGTCTTTCTGTTTCACGCCTTACTACCAGCACAGGTTTGCCAAGGGATGGTGCTTCCTCTTGCATGCCCCCGGAATCCGTTATAATCAAGTGAGACCTAGCCATCAAATTTACAAATGGTTGGTATTGAAGTGGCTGGATGAGATGGATCCTATCCATGCGGCCTAAAATTCGGGATGCCAGGACCTTGACCTTAGGATTTAAGTGAACGGGATAAACAACCTCAACATCATCAAATTCATTAACGATATCTCTTATAGCAGTGAAAATGTTCACCATATTCTCGCCTAAGTTTTCCCTCCTGTGGCAAGTTACGGTAATAATCCTCTTCCGGTAAAAGTCTATCTTGGCTAATGTCTCATCGATGAATTCATAGGGCTTTTCAACCACAGAAAAAAGGGCATCGATGACAGTATTTCCTGTAATAAAAATCCTGTCATTGGAAATACCCTCCCTCAGGAGATTTTGGCGATTCCTTTCAGTGGGAGAGAAATGATAGTCAGCCATATGACCTGTTAAAATCCTATTCATTTCCTCAGGGTAGGGTGAGTACTTATCATAAGTCCTCAAGCCGGCCTCGATATGACCGACCGGGATTTTTTGATAAAAAGCTGCTAAGGCAGAGGCAAAGGTAGTCGTAGTATCCCCATGAACAAGAACTATATCCGGTTGACATTCAAGCAAAACCTGCTCCATTCCTAGAAGAACATTGGTACTTATTTGGCTTATGCTCTGGTTAGGCTTCATTATGTTTAAGTCAAAATCAGCCTTCAGGTCAAATAAATCTATTACCTGGTCTAACATCTCCCTATGTTGGGCGGTCACACATACTAAAGATTCTAAGCTTGCCTCCTTCTCTATTTCCTTCACCAAAGGTGCCATTTTTATTGCCTCCGGTCTAGTACCGAAAACTGTTAATACTTTCATTTTCTCCTTCACTTTCTGTCTACCCGCTAGCGAACATATTTATTTTTCTTTAAAAGGCTTACCAAAGCCCCTATCCTTCATGAAAACATATATTAAAGTTGTGGCGATAGCAATCAAGAGAAAGGCCTCGACAAAAAATCCCCTGCTTATCAATATGGAGGCTACACCCATTATCCCACTTATACAATAGAGGGTGAGAACCGTCCTTTTATGCCCCATCCCCACGTTTAGAATTTTATGATGCAAATGCTGTTTATCTGCTTCCATGATAGGTCTTCCGTTTTTCACCCTCCTGATTATAGCTAAAGCCGTATCCAATATGGGCAGGGCAAGAACAAAGATGGGTAAGATAGTAGCTATGACGGTGGCACTTTTCATAGGGCTCATAACAGAGATAGATCCTATCATGAAGCCTAAATACAGGGCCCCCCCATCTCCCATAAATATTTTTGCCGGGTGAAAATTCCAAGGCAGAAATCCTAGACAGCTACCTGCTAGGGCTAGGAAGGCCATAGCTATTTCATACCTTAAGTTTATAAAAGCGATATATGCAATCACTATTGTGGCGATAAAAGATACTCCCGCTGCCAGCCCATCTAGGCCGTCGATGAGATTTATTGTGTTTGTAATACCCACAATCCACAAAAGGGTAACAAGTAGGCTGATAATCCATGGGAATTCTATTATGCCTTCGCCCCAGGGATTTGATACAAAGGATATCCTTACTGAGCTGGCAAAGAGGATGCAAGCGCATAGGATTTGCCCTGCAAGCTTTATTTTTGCAGATAGTCCCCGTATGTCATCTATTATACCCATGATTAAAATCAGGGTGGCTGCAACAGCAATACCAACCATGCGGCGGTCTATAGTATCATACAAAAAAAACACTATAGAGAACATGCTTCCAATGTATATGGCAATGCCTCCAAACCTGGGCATTGTCTCCGTGTGCATCCGTCTATCATCCTTAGGTATGTCCAAAGCCCCGACCTTGGGTGCAATTTTTATGGCCAAGGGGGTAAAAACAAAAGCTATTATTAGCGATGCAAAAAAAATCATTTCTTTTCTCTTTCTAATGTTTCAATCTTAAGGCCCGCCTCACCGAGTATTTCAACGGCTAAATCGTCTGGATACCCTTCTTTTATGACTATTCGTTTAATTCCTGCATTTATTATCATCTTGGCACAAATTACACAAGGTTGATTAGTGCAATATAGGGTACCTCCTGCTATGCTTTGGCCTAGGTGGGCAGCCTGTATGATAGCGTTCTGCTCAGCATGCAGTCCCCTGCATAATTCATGGCGCTGGCCGGAAGGAACCTTTAACTCCTCCCTTAAACACCCCCTCTCTTCACAGTGTTTTATTCCCGATGGTACTCCGTTGTAACCGGTGGTCATTATCCGGTTATCCTTTACTATAACGGCGCCTACGGTCCGCCTTAAACATGTTGATCGCTTTTCTGCCACCTGGGCTATTTGCATGAAATATTCATCCCACTGGGGTCTAGCCATACTATTTTTCCTCCCTGAATATTCTGTTTGCTACCCTGACACCGTCCATTGCATCTTTACAGTAGAAATCAGCACCTATATCGGCAGCATATTCCCGTGTAAGCACAGCACCGCCAACCGCTATTTTACAATCAGCTTTTGCTTTTCGCAATTCCTTTATAGTGGCTGCCATGTTTACCACCGTTGTAGTCATTAAAGCCGAAAGGCCTACTAGTTTAATATCTTTGCTCTTAACCGTTTCCACAATAAGCTGAATATCAGCATCTTTTCCCAAATCTAAGACCTCATAGCCATAATTCTCCAATAGGACCTTAACTATATTCTTTCCTATATCGTGAATATCGCCCTTTACTGTTGCCAGAATGATTTCCCCGTAATTAATAGTTTGCCCTTCCTTAGTCATCGCTTCCTTTATTACCTGAAAGGCCGGTTTAACCGCATCTGCAGATTGAACCAATTGGGGCAAAAACTTGTCCCCGGTCTCATATTCCTTCCCCACAATAGAAAGGCTGGGAATAATTACATTCTCAACTATATCTAGTGGAGAAAGATGCTTCAGCAATTCCCTGGTTGCCTGAGCTGACCTATCTACCAAACCATCTAATATAATCTCCTTAAGCCTGTCCTCCTGGGAAAGATCCTGCCCTCTAGCGGGCTGCTGGGCTGGCTTTTCTG
>CAZMMB010000039.1:5218-9797 GCA_964567325.1 uncultured Oscillospiraceae bacterium | reverse complement strand
CCCCTATGCCCACGACGACAAAAGCATTGCATTTTTTACGAATACCCTCTGCGACCTTCTTAATCCTCTGTATTTCCTCCCTGTCATATGTTTCAGGCAGTTTCACCCAACCGGTAAAAGACTCAAGGCCTGAATCCAGCTTTCCTTGAGCCTTAACTATTTCATCTTTCATTTCCTCAATTTTGCCAAAGGATAGGCTAGAATCAGCAAAACTAATACGAAGCTGATCTTTCTGTCCTATGATCTCCATAATCATCCACCTCCCTAAATTTTTCCTTGCCTACACCCTTATTATAACCCGGTACTATATTATGAAGCCAGTTTTTAATTTTTTCATCTGACTGGTAACAAACACGATTTATTTCATCTGCGAGCGCATTTTCCCCTCTTTTTAAAATCTCTGCTAAAGCTAAGGACAATGCAGTTCTGTTTCCAATGAAGATGCGACCGTTAGATGTTTCCTGCATCCCTTCCTCGTCCATCAGTAGCTCCTCATACAGTTTCTCCCCCGGGCGAAGACCGGTATATACAATATCTATATCCCTATATGGGGTATATCCGCTTAATCTAATCAATTTCTCTGCCAAATCCTTAATTTTAACCGATTCTCCCATATCAAGCACAAATATTTCTCCACCTTTTGCCATAGAACCCGCTTGTATTACCAATTGCACCGCCTCCGGTATTGTCATGAAAAAACGGGTGACCTTACGGTGGGTAACTGTTACGGGTCCACCCCATTCAATTTGTTTTTTGAAGATGGGAATTACGCTACCATTACTATCCAATACGTTTCCAAACCTTACGGCTGAATAAATAGTCGCTGAGCTGCGACTTTTCTCCTGCACTAACATTTCAGCCACACGTTTTGTTGCACCCATTATATTGGTAGGATTCACAGCCTTATCCGTCGATATTAATATGAATTTTTCCACAGAATATTCATGTGAACTTTCGACCACATTATTTGTTCCTATTATGTTATTGATTAAAGCTTCCCTTAAATTGTGTTCCATCAGGGGAACATGCTTATGGGCCGCAGCATGAAATACTATTTGTGGCCTATGGGTTTTAAACACTTTGTCGATTAGGTCCTTATTTTGTATGGATGTAATTACTGGCTTTATAGGGATTTCAGGGAACAATTTTTCCAATTCAATTAAGAGTTCATAGAGGTTGTTTTCATATATATCCAATAGCACTAGGTTCTTGGGTCCCTTAGCTGCAACCTGTCTGCAAAGCTCCGAACCTATTGAGCCACCAGCACCTGTTATCAGTACTGATTTGCCCCCTATGAGGCTATAAGATTCGGGCCCTAAATCAACAGGCTCCCTCCCTAAAAGATCCAAGATGTCTACCCTTCTGAGTTTGCTTATGCTCACTTTACCATCGATTAGATCGATGTAGGCAGGGAGTATGCTTGTTTTACACCCGGTCTCACCACAGATTGATGCTATTGCCTGAACATCTTTTTTTAAGCCCGAAGGTATTGCAATAATTATCTCATCTATAGAATGCTTATGTACTATTTCCCCGATAGAATCCCTATTTCCCAAGACTTTTTTTCCTACAATTCTAGTCCCCCTCTTTACAGGATTGTCGTCCACAACTCCTACTACATACTTACCTATATCAGGATTTGCATCTATCTCCTTTATCATGCTGGCCCCCGCATCGCCCGCACCTATAATTAGTACCCTGGACAAACTTCTTTTACTTTTTTTATTTTTGTTCAAAGAAAATAATTCCCTTATGCTGTGACCGCCTTTTATCTTGTTCATAATCCTATATCCTAGTCTGATTCCCCCTAAGAAAAGGATATCTATGAAAAACACCATAAGATAAATGCTCCTGGGAAGGACCTGACGGAAAGACACCATAAGGAGAATAGTTAACAAAAGGCCAAAAGATGCCGTTACACATACCCTCAAAAGCTCATCGATGCTTGCATACTTCCACAGGCTACTGTAAAGTCCCAAGGTTGCGTTTATTGCAATTTTGATTCCTGTTATCAATAAAAACCAATGACTGAATATGGATAGATATTTGATATACTCTGCTGAATACATATTAAAATCGAACCTTAGCATCAGCGCTATAATAAAAGCACTATTAATAAGAAGGATATCTGTCAAGATAAATACGCCTATTTTCCAATACTTTTTCATTTTGTCCTCTTATATGTAATATTCCGCCATTTTATACGATAAAAAAATCCATACAATGGCAGAAAGTGGTTATAGTAATAATACTATTTTTTTACTTATTCTGCAATACTTTATTGTAAATCGACACCTTTCTTACTTGAACCTAGGGTTCCTGGTGCTTTTATTGCTGGCCCACTTATCACTTCCCCATCGATAGTAAATCTGGAACCATGGCAGGGGCAATCCCAACTTTTCTCCTCTGGGTTCCATGAGAGCTGACATCCCATGTGGCTGCACTTTCCCACCTCTTCATGGGGTGAAAATGCCCCATTATAAAGACCCCCGCTGATTATCTTTACATCATCCCACATTTCCTTAGCAGATGTAGGAACTGTGAACCTGTGTGGTGAGAATACATCATCTCCCTCAATTGCAACACGAAATGGTGTTTGGGATATAGATGAAGAGATAATATCAGCAGCTACCATTGAACTTGACATGCCCCATTTTTGAAAGCCTGTTGCAATATACCAATTAGGTCGGTCAGAGGCATACTGACCAATATAAGGTATGCCATCCAAAGGCATGCAATCTTGTGTCGACCAAGAATATTTCTCTAAGCCATCGGGAAACCATTTTAAGGCTTCCTTCCTGATATTTTCATACTCTCCCCCCACCTTGTTTTCACCCGTCCGGTGGGCTGCGCCTACAACTAACAGATAGTTTTCATGGTTTCTAAATGACCAGATTGGTTGATCAATTCCAAGATAAAGCCCATTTATCTGGGGTCCACCATCCAGGGCTATGATGTAGGTTCTGTCCTGATACATCCTAGCAAAATAATAACCGGGCATAATTAGAAATGGGAAGTGACAGGTGAAGACCACGTATTGGGCCGATATTTTTCCTGCCTCAGTAAAAACCAAACTTTTTTCTGATTTCTGCGAAGCGGTTTTGCTCCCCCCTAATTCTACATCTATAGCCCTTGTTTTCTCATAAATCCTTAAGTTCTTAGCAATCCCCTCCATAAATTTTAAAGGATGGTACTGGGCCTGTTCAAAAAATACCAAGGCCGCCTTAGCAGGGTGTGGTAGGGCCCATTCGGTTGATTTTGCTAGGTCTTCTTCTTTCAAAAAAGCATTGGGAATCCCCAACTTTGTTGCTGCTTGAGCCTCTTTTTTCAAGAGGTCTATAGACTCTTTTTTCATAGTATATAGATAAGATGGCTTTTTTTCATAGCTACAATCAATGGATTCCTTGTCTGCTAAACTTTGAAATGAATTTATGGCTTCCATATTAGCCGTAGCATACTGCCTTGCTTTTTCTATGCCCGGACCGGAGATTAGCCTATCATATATTAAATTGTGCTGGGCAGTAATTTTACCGGTTGTGTAAGCGCTCGTCCCACTTCCAATTCGGTTAGATTCAATAACCATCGTCTCAATGCCCTTGTCCTGCAACATGTAGGCAGTTAAAAGGCCCGCCAATCCAGCCCCTATAACTATGGCTTCCGTCTCTGTGAAATCTTTTGTAAGGGTCGGTCTTTCCTTCATTTCACAAGTAGAAGTCCACAAGGACTTCCTCTGTCCCACAGGATCTAATCTTTCATTATTGCTATCCATTTCATCACCTCAGCATATAGCTTTACCATTTACTGTGGTTTCTATGCTGCGGTAATTTAGGCCTGCTGAAGGGGCTGTTTTGAATCGTTCAGCAAGCCCTAATTTGAATTATAATAGCCTATAATGAACAAGAGCTGGCAATTATGCATATAATATACCTAACAGCGAAGGGAGGTTGGTAATATGCCTGTAATCCCATTCATTATAGGTGTCGCAATTGGAAGCTGCTGTTGTGAAAATCGCAGGGGATGCCGATGCTGTGGCAGGCGACGCTGCTACTATTAGACCACTTAATCATCCGGGCAAATCAGATCACTGGTTGCCCGGTTTTTTCTTTTTTTTCACCATCAATCACCGTTTCCGATAATGATTCCTCTGTCGGTTCAGGGCAAACCTGCTTTTCCAACTGGGCAATAACCTTTTTATTATCGCGAATAACGGCTTTCAGCTTCATTTGATTTATTAATCCTAGGAGAGCAACTATTAAGGCACCCAATACAGCGGAAATTAAAATAATTAGGGCCTGAGAAATCTCGGACTTTTTAAACAGAAGCGTTACCACGACCGGATCAGCATTCTGTATTGCAAATACAGCTACAATTAATGCAAATATTAGGGATAATACAAATTTCCAACTCATGGTTTTACCTCTTTTCTCAGTTACAATATTTAATCATCTTCTCTTTCTCCACTATCTGTCCCCTGTTCTGCTTGTGGTTTTCTATCAAATAAAATCTCATATGTCCTTTTATTTCCATCAGTAGATTCTATGGTAAACTCCAACCGGCTTGTAGTTGATGCAAGATTCCA
>CAZMMB010000039.1:1806-5208 GCA_964567325.1 uncultured Oscillospiraceae bacterium | reverse complement strand
ATAAAGACTCGGATTCGATTCTATACGTATCTTTGCATCCTCTTCAACTGAATTTATTATTAATCTTAACTTTTCATCATAGTCCGAAGGCAAAATATATTTTATTTTATCAGTTGGGTCATAGGAGTCTCCATTTATTGTCATTGATTGTAAATCTGGTGAACCTTTTTCCCTAATATTGATAGTGTATACCAGGCCTGTTTTTCCCTCCTCCTTAATAATAACTTTTCCTGTTGCCCTGCCAGATTTCAAAGAAATGTCCGCCGCTTTATTTTGGCCGTTAACAGTCAAATCGCCTGGAAACCCCTCTTCTTCAGGGTCCGCAATAAGCCTTACAAAATCTATACCGTTTTCTACGAAAACCTCATATTCAAATTTATCTGGATTGAATTTTCCTAAAAGTACATCGGTTTTCTCGATTCCATCCTTTATAGGTATAGCCTTCAAAGACTTCAATTTTAATGGATCTGTCTTAATCATCGATGGACTTACCACATCTGATACATTGCCATCCCTATCAAACAAAACTCCGTATACCCTGTAGCTTGTATCCCTAGCTATCCTATCCCCAGATAATCTCAATGTGGCCGCCCTTGATGCATTGGCCGTTACACTAGCCTTTGCAACAGCACCATTTCCGCTTCCATCTTTTCCTTCTTTTATTTGAGCAGCCGTTGGGGCTTTAATATCTGTCCCATCAACCAATACGGCATAAATCGTTCCATTTACATTTGGCATTGCCTTAAAATCAACGGATAAATCATAGGGTGTTGCGGAAAAGCTAGCTAGACTTAATTTATCAACTGTTGTCCAGCTAGCACTAGATGATGGAACGGATACGCCGCCATCTGTTTTTAAAGAAAGCGAATTAATCCCAAGGGTATATCGGGTGTTAACCTTGAGTCGAAAGCTATCCTTCAGGCTAACAGTTATCACCTTTTTGTTCCTATCTATAGAAACTGCATAGTCATCGCTTTTTATGTTTTTACTGGCCTCTCGAAAGAGCACCACATTCTCCTTGAGGTATTTATCATTTGTGTCGATAACACTATTGTTTTTATCATTTTTTCTTAAACCTTCAGAAAAAGATATAGAAAAACTCTTTTCATCTAAGCCCACCTTCACATCTCCATTAGCAGGTAAATATGTAACCATCAGTTTTTCTGTATTGGCACCGGTTGTAAAATAAGATACCACTTCTTCATTTCTTTCACCATATTCGTTCCTCATGGTTCCAGATTTCACCACGACATAATATCTAGTTTTAGCTTCAAGGAGTGAAGATGGGGTCAATGTCATTAGCGTTTTTGCAGAGTTAATTGTGCCGCTATATCCTATAGAGGTCCCAGTATCGCTTCCCTTTCGTATGGAGACAATATCCTGGATTTTCCCATTTGTAATTGTACTGCCATCCCTTTCTTTCACAGGTGAATTATAAGTTATACTTATCTTTGCATCCAAATATACATTCGTTCTCCCCTTTGCCGGATCAAAGGTAATTTCTAGCCGGGGGTCACTTTTTACAGGGGTTCCTCCACCTGAATGTATGGTCCAGTTCTTTGGTTTTGTTTCATATGTAATCCCCTTTGCGTATACCTGCATATTTAAGACCTGACCTAACCCACGAAAATATGATTCACCATATACATCCGCCTTTTCTATAGTCCCTTTACTTTCAATGAAAATTTCCGATTTTTTACCGGTGGATGTGACCTCTAAATTTTTTATGGTGCCAGAGAGAAGTTTTAATTCTATGGATGACCCATCTAACAATACTTTTGGGAAATTTCCCTGGAGACTGCCCTTGGCTGATGAAGTTAGACCTACCTGCTCGAAACCGGTGCCAAATTCATTTCCCGACAGACTAGCGCTTTGAAGGATGAAGTCCCTTGAACATGCTGCGTTAGAAATTACCGTCTCACCTTTTGCATATACTCTTACGGGATTAGCTGTTCGATTAACTAACATATCGACGATTCGCGAATTGTTTATTGTGACAGTTTCCTCTCCCCCACCTTGAACAAGGAGTTTCCCCAGGATAGTGCAATTATCTATAGTGATGCTTCCATCATCTAAATCCTTGTGTATGGTAACATTATTTGAGTATATGGCCCCGGACAATTTGCTGTTATTCTTTTTTAATACCGGGTCTGATGTAATGATCTTTTCATTTTTCATAATGTCACTTATTATTTTTGCGGCTTGAGCCCTTGTCAGGGAATCTAAAGGATGGACCTTGCCATCTGTATAACCGGAAATATAGTTTTTACCACTGATTTTTTGCAAGGACATATATGCCCAAGAGGCGATATGACTGTGGTCAGAAAATTTCTTTAGGTTTGCGCTATAGCCATAGGATGGCACTATACGGGCAAGCATTACCGCCGCCTCCTGCCTGGTTATTTTAGAATTTGGTCTAAAGCTTCCATCCCCGAATCCGCTTACAAATCCGGCTGTTACCGCTTTTCCCACATCATTATAATACCATGCACCCCTGCTCACATCATAAAATCCAATACTCCCCAAAGAAGTATTGCCTAAGGCCCTATTCAACATGCTGATAAATTCGGCCCTAGATACCTTTTCATCCGGGAGGAATCTTCCATCTGGGTAGCCTTTAATTATTTCCAAAGACACCGCCGATTCAATATAGGACTCAGCCCAGTGCCCTTTGATGTCTTTGAAGCTAGAAGCGCTATGACTTTCTATTGGCAAAAGAAGCGAGAGACATAATGCTGCACCTACTACAATATTGAATAACCTGCCTAACTCTTTTATTTTCAAGGCATATTCCCCCCTTAACTATTTACGATATTATATTCCCATTCCATGGTCCAATAATATCCTATTTAAGGGCAAAAATCCATATCCATGAAAAGATTATTCTTCCTTCGTTCCAAGATACAATACCCTAGTTTGGCAATCTACGACAACTTCTCCTTTTTGGTTGAAACACTGCACATTAATATCCAATATTTCTTTGCTTTTATCTATTTTTTTAATTGTTGCGATAGCAGTAATGTAGTCATCGATGATCACAGGTTTTAAAAAACCAAAGTTCAATTTTATGAACACCGCCCCGGCACCCGGCAGTTTCATACCTATAACTTTTGATATAAGTGCCTCACACACTAGGCTATGGGCTATTCTCATTTTAAAGCGAGTCTTTTCTGCATAGTTTTTAGATGTATGTATGGGATTGTAATCCCCGCTAAAATCAGCTGTTTCATAAATTAGTTTTTCAGTAACGATTATACTTTCTTCCGCCTGTTGTCCCACATAAAATTTACTTACCTTACACATTCTTTTCACCCCCAATCCCTGATACCATTATCCTGAATATTCTGATAACTGTCAAGTTTAGCTTTGTATCTTTTTTGTGTCTATGTATGTCGGTAAACT
>CAZMMB010000039.1:0-1706 GCA_964567325.1 uncultured Oscillospiraceae bacterium | reverse complement strand
ACGTAAACTGTTGTCGGTAAACTATTTTGAATGAAAATTTATTAAATGGCTTACTTTTAATAGATTTATAAACCATTTCCCATGAGGAATCACTAATTCAAATGAATTCATAAGCCATAATTTTATTTCAGCTGTTTAATAGTTTATATTTTCCTGATTTATAAACTTTTTTCTGACTTTTCTTGCTAGATGGCTTATATGACTGTTATCAACCTGAATATTTATTGGATGTGGAAAATTAAGTAATATATCCTTTGATATTTGCAAGATTAAGATTAGTTATGTGGAGAGCAAGCTAAAATAAGGAAAAAACAATGGCGGAGTAGGCTCCGCCTATATAATAATGGAGAGATCTTTGGGAGGAAGGTGCTGCGCTTATAAAGCGCAGCTGCTTCCGCTTGCATTTGCCTACCGCCACAGTGTTAGAAGTCGACATTTCCATCTGTTTGCTGATTGGCTTGTCCTGCCTGGCCTTACGAACTAGAACCGTTGCTCATTTTTCTGTTCGTTTCTCTGCTGATTTCTTTGTTCATTCCGAACATTTTTTTGTTGGTTCTGTTGATTCTTCTGATTCTGTTGATTCTTTTGATTCTGCTGTTCATTTCGGGCCCTGTTTTGTTGTTCGTTATCAAATTCAGACCAGTCATTTCGATTATTGTTGTTTTGCATTATCAATCCCTCCTCAAACATTATTTTGCACTGAAGTTTATTTATTATTACGGAAAAATGAGGAACATTTATTTTTATTAAAATATTTCGGCGCGATTTGAACCAGCTAAACTGAATGAATAGTAACTATTATTTCAATAGCTTACTATGGTTTGAAATTGCCTGTATCTACCCAGGGCGGTCTTTTGAAAATAATTTGATTTAATCACTTAATGAATTGAACGGACAGCCCTCAGCTTTCTATTTATTATGATTTATATCCCTTGCACGCGTAACATATCTATATATTGTTGATTCGGACACACCAAAATACTTTGCCAATTGTGGAATAGAGCCCTTTGTTGAAAAGACGCCATGTGTATCGAGTTGACGAATAACGGAAACTCTCTCATTCGCCGACATTCTTTGGGGAGTAATTTGGAGGTTAGATAAGGTATTGTGTATAAGGTTATTGGAATAGTCTACTATCGAATCATCTAGATTTTCGAGGTATTCTGGTTTATGTTCTTCAGGATTAAGAAGGCCAAAGGCTTCTTTAAGTCTATTTACTATTTTTTCGGCTTCAAGAATATCACACACATCATGATTCACACATATCATCCCTATCAATTTTTTATCTTCTTTTATATAATAGGTAGAAGAAACAAGAATTCTGCCGTCCTTCGTTCTTCCCTCATAATTGGCAATAAAGTTTTTACTATGATAATCTTTTTGATTCATCATTTTTATTGCCAAGTCAGTCATTGGTCCCCCTATGTTACGCCCAGTTATATGACCGTTTTGTATTGCTATAACAGATGAATTGGGCTTTGAAACATCATGGAGAATAATCTCAAAATTTTTACCAAACACCACGCCCATAAACTCAATCAAAGGAATAAATTTTTCTAAAGCATTCATGGAATAATCTCCTGTTATTAGATTTTATTATTGATTTAATAAAAATAGTATACTTGTATGATATTGCAAAAGCAAGCATATGATATAGTGATAAAATTTCATCAGATATTTTAGTGACTGTATCAGATATTGAAAAT
>CAZMMB010000038.1:0-10165 GCA_964567325.1 uncultured Oscillospiraceae bacterium | reverse complement strand
TAAAGGCAGACCTTATAAAGAGAAATTGGTTCCCGAAATGCCCTTGATTACGGGGCAGAGGGTAATTGATACCCTTTTCCCCATTGCTAAGGGGGGAGTTGCGGCGGTACCTGGTCCCTTTGGCAGCGGGAAAACAGTAGTCCAGCACCAGCTGGCAAAGTGGGCCGATGCCGACATAGTTGTATATATTGGATGCGGTGAACGGGGCAATGAAATGACCGATGTACTTATGGAATTTCCTGAGTTGCTAGATCCTAAATCCGGCGAGGCCCTGATGAAGCGGACAGTACTTATTGCCAATACCTCAGATATGCCTGTTGCCGCCCGGGAGGCATCTATATATACAGGAATTACCATAGCAGAATACTATAGGGACATGGGGTATTCAGTAGCCCTCATGGCGGATTCTACATCTAGATGGGCTGAGGCTCTGCGGGAAATGTCAGGTCGTCTAGAGGAAATGCCAGGAGAAGAAGGCTATCCAGCATACTTAGCATCCAGATTGGCCCAATTCTATGAAAGGGCAGGCAGGGTGATATCCTTAGGGTCTGAAGGTAGGGAAGGAGCCCTTTCTGCTATTGGTGCAGTTTCCCCCCCAGGTGGGGATATTTCCGAACCTGTATCACAAGCAACCCTTCGGATTGTGAAAGTTTTCTGGAACCTTGATGCCTCTTTGGCCTATGCCCGGCATTTTCCAGCTATTAGCTGGCTAAACAGCTATTCCCTATATATTGACCGCCTGTCCAAATGGTTTTCAGAAAATGTAGATAAGGAGTTTCCAAAGCTTAGGGGCGATACGATGAAATTGCTCCAGGAGGAGGCCGAACTCCAGGAAATCGTTCAGCTCGTTGGGGTGGACGCCCTTTCATTCCAAGATCAATTCAAATTAGAGGCATGCAAATCTATTCGAGAAGATTATCTTCACCAAAATGCATTTCATGAAGTAGATACCTATGCTTCTATGAATAAGCAGTTCAAGCTATTGAAGTTAATAATGGAGTATTATAGAAAAGGTAGTCAAGCAATAGAAAAGGGAGCCGATTATAATCAGTTAATTTCCATGGCAATAAGGGAAACAATTGGTAGGTTTAAATACATTGAAGAATCCCAGATAAATGAGCAATATGAACTATTGATGGCTGAACTGACGGAAGGCATTGAGGGATTGATCAGCAAGGGAGGTGAGCAGGATGATTAAAGAATACAGGACAATAACTGAAGTTGCCGGTCCCCTGATGTTAGTTCAGGAGGTGGAAAACGTTACCTATGACGAGCTTGGTGAAATCGAGTTGCAAAATGGTGAGGTCCGCCAGTGTAAGGTTTTGGAGATAAATGGCAGCAACGCCTTAGTACAGCTATTTGAAAGTGCGGCAGGTATAAACCTGGCTGATAGTAAAGTTAGGTTTCTAGGCCGTGGAATAGAACTAGCCGTATCGGAAGATATGATGGGCCGCGTATTTGATGGCTTGGGTAGACCAATCGATGGGGGTGCGGAAATAATAGCTGAGAAAAGAATGGATGTAAATGGCCTGCCCATGAATCCAGCAGCTAGGGATTACCCAGCGGAATTTATTCAGACTGGTGTATCTGCAATTGATGGATTAAATACCCTGGTAAGGGGGCAGAAATTGCCCATATTTTCCGGATCAGGCCTTCCTCATGCAGAGCTTGCTGCTCAAATTGCCAGACAAGCCAAGGTCTTAGGTGGGGGAGAGAACTTTGCCGTTGTGTTTGCCGCTATAGGTATTACCTATGAAGAGGCTGAATACTTTATATCTGATTTTAAAAGAACGGGTGCAATAGACAGGACAGTCCTATTTACCAATTTGGCAAATGACCCAGCTATTGAGCGTATTTCCACTCCACGAATTGCCTTGACAGCGGCCGAGTACCTGGCCTTTGATAAGGGCATGCAGGTCCTGGTCATACTTACGGATATTACCAATTACGCCGAAGCCCTTCGGGAGGTATCGGCTGCCCGCAAGGAGGTCCCCGGCAGAAGGGGTTATCCCGGCTATCTTTATACCGACCTAGCGACCATTTATGAAAGGGCTGGTCGAAAGAAGAAGCACAGGGGTTCCATCACCTTAATTCCAATTTTGACTATGCCTGAAGATGATAAGACCCACCCGATTCCAGACCTGACAGGCTATATCACGGAGGGGCAGATTATACTTTCCAGAGAATTGCATAGGAAGGGAATAGTTCCCCCCATAGATGTTCTCCCGTCCTTATCCCGCCTGAAGGATAAGGGTATCGGTAAGGGTAAAACCAGAGAGGATCATGCGGACACAATGAACCAGCTTTTCGCTGTTTATTCCCATGGTAAACAGGCTAAGGAATTAATGGCAATATTAGGGGAGGCGGCCCTTACAGATGTGGATAAACTCTATGCAAAGTTTGCGGATGCCTTTGAAACAAAGTATATATCTCAAGGTTATGAAACAAATAGGGGCATAGAGGATACTCTCCAAATTGGTTGGGCCCTGTTGGATATGATGCCCCGAAGCGAACTGAAGCGAGTGCGTGATGAATATCTTGATAAGTATTTGCCGTGTGTTCGCGATGTAAATAATATGGATTAAGGGAGGAGGTACGGTATGGCACGATTGAATGTGAACCCTACCAGGATGGTACTGACCTCTTTGAAAAAGAAATTGCTAGTTGCAACTAGGGGTCATAAGCTTATGAAGGATAAAAGGGATGAGCTTATGAAACAATTTTTGGAGCTTGCTAGGCAGAACAGGGTTTTGAGAGAAGAGGTGGAGCGCTTACTGACGGAGGTGTACCAGAACTTTGCCCTTGCAAACGCTGTCATGTCTTCTGAAATTATGGAAGAGGCCCTTATGTTTCCCAAGCAGGGAGTATCTATCCAGCTGGGAGAAAAAAATGTCATGAGTGTCGATGTGCCAGTGTTTGATTTTGTCACCTCCACTGAGGAGGAGGCGGATATTTATCCTTACGGTTTTGCAGGAACCTCGGGTGAATTGGATAAGGCTATCGCTAGGTTGGCAGAGGTATTTCCAATACTGCTAAGGTTGGCTGCCATGGAAAAAGAGGTAGGTCTGCTGGCCGAGGAAATTGAGAAGACCAGAAGGCGAGTCAATGCTTTAGAGTATATAATGATACCAAACCTTCAAGAGACCATTAAGTATATCGTCATGAAGTTAGATGAAAATGAAAGAGGAAATCAGACAAGGTTAATGAAGGTAAAGGACATGATGCTGGAGGAAGCCATAAGGGAAAAGCAAGAGAGGTCAGCTGCAGCTTTTTCAGAATATACCGAGCAAAATATTTAGAAGATATAGCCTAAAATGTTAGAGAAATATTGGGGATGGTTCCTTGTTGATAAAGGGAGCTATCCTCAATTCCATGCGATTTCATGCTGTCTAAGCTTTGTTATAGGAAAGGCCGGTCAGAATTATCCGCCAACTCCTACTTTTCGGAAAGGGCTTTACAAGAACGAATTAGTGGCATACTATATTATAGGAGTGATACAGGAAATGGAGGGTGAGAAGAATCATAACAAGAAAAAACTCTCTATATTTTTATAGCCTAATTGTGGTAATCCTTGTTCAGTTGGGTTCGCTATGTTTTGTCGGCTTGAACCCTTTATTTACCTATGGCCTAGCTTTAGGAACCTCTATTGCAATAGTAAATTATAATTTACTGAAGCTATCATCGAGTATTGCACTTTCAAGGGGTAGGGGAATAAGTTTAGTATTTTTGGGTTATATTATTCGTTTGACTATATATGGGGGGGCATTTCTTTTATCCTACAGGGTGGGAATAGAAGGCGGAATTGCAACCTTGCTAGGTTTTATATCCTTTAAGTTAGCCCTCTACTATTTATATGGAATAAAGCCGGGTTTCAAATCAAAAGAATATGAAAATGTAGAACTAAACAATTTGGATGAGGACCAATGGGCTTTGGAGGCCGACTCAAAATCGACCTGGCCCAATAAGTTGTTAACAGCTATTCACTTCAGGACCGACTGATATGTAATAGAGGAAAGATAAAGGAGGGGTTTTCTATATGCACTCTACTGAACATTTGGGACCGCGTATTATCATGAGTATTTTCGATGGCAAAATTATGATTACAGAGACTGTTTTCTTTGCATTGATTGTTGCGGTAATCATGATTGTTTTTGCTCTTGTGTCGACTAGGAACTTGAAAAGAGAACCCAAGGGCATACAACTTTTGGCCGAGATTATCGTAGAGCTAATATACAATATGACAGCAGCTACTATTCCTAAAAGTAAGGCTAAGAGTTACGCACCGTATATTGGTACCCTCTTTATATTCTGCACATTGGGAAGCGGCTTAGGGCTTATCGGTTTTAGACCGGTGACTGCTGATATAAATACTGCATTTGCATTATCAATAGTCACATTTTTAGTAATACAGGGCAGCTCTATGCATGAACATGGTTTTATTGGATGGATTAAGCATTACGGCGATCCATATCCTTTCATTGCCCCTATTATGATAATCAAAGACATTTCCTTGCCTATTTCCTTGGCTTTTCGTCTCTTTGGAAATATCACTGGGGGAATGATAATCATGGCATTTGTCTTTAAGGCCCTCAGCGCAGCAACAGCTGCAATAAGTATCAGCATACCTATTTTCCAATACATGATTCCTTTGCCTTTGAATTTATTTTTCGATGTATTTGAACCGATTTTGCAAACATTTATTTTTACTACATTGACAATGGCATTTATATCAATGCAATTAGCAGTGCAGGAGTAATGTGTAAATTATAGTACTAAAGAAAGTATCAAAAGTATAAACAGGAGGAGTAAATATGAGTTTCCCATTAGTAACATCAGAAGGTTTTGTTCTTGGTTTATCTGCCTTGGCGTCTGCTATAGTATTGATGGTGGCTTTAGGCATAGGGATAGGACAAGGCCTTATAGGAATGAAGGCAGTGGAGGGGGTTGCAAGGCAACCGGAGGCAAAGGCCGATATTTTACAGACCATGGTAGTGGGTCAGGCTATAACTGAAACAACGGGGATTTTTGCTTTTATTATTGCCATAGTACTAGTGCTGGCTAATCCCTTTATCGGTATGCTTGGATAAAAGTGAGGTGGATAAATTTTGGAACTATATGCAGGACTAATAGAGTTTAACTGGACTCTTGTATTCATCTGGCTAACAGTTATTACGCTTTATTTCGTAATGAAAGTTTTCTTTTTTGAAAAAGTGTATAATTTCATGAAAAATAGAAGTAATCAAATTAAAGATTCCTTTGAAAATGCGGACTTGGCCAATCAAGCAGCTGCAAAAAAATTGCAGGACTATCAACAAAAAATAGATCAGGTTGAGGCAGAAGCCTCTGAGATTATTAGAAAGGCGAAGGTTCAGGCTGATATTCAGGCTAAAAATATTTTAGACCAAGCAAATCAGGAAGCGGCTGAGAGGATGCAGCGTGCAGAGAAAGAAATAGAAGAAGAAAGGCTTAGGGCAATAGGTGAAATGAGGGAACAGATAGCAGCCCTAGCGATTTTTGCTGCCCAGAAAGTGATTGAGCAACAGCTTGATATATCGGGCCAAGACGAAATGTTTGATCGAATCATACAGGAAGTAGAGGGATCAACATGGCAGATCTAGTAAAAGGATTAACCCGGGAGGAGGAAAAGCTTCTAACTGATATAGTGCGACGTTATAGATTTTTCCTCAATGAAAGCCAAGGGATATCCGAAGGCATCATATATTCCGCTGTTCCCATTTCAAAGGAGAAGGTAGAGGCCTTTGAAAACAAATTGCAGGAGCAAATCAACAAGAAGGTGAAACTGATTAATCGCATCGATTCATCGCTTATTGGTGGGGTAAAGATATTCTTAGATGGTCGGCTGATTGATATGACTGTAAAAAAACAGCTATCCGATTTAGCATCGAAACTAAGAGATCAAATAAGTGATATGGAGGCACCCAAAGAATCAGATACGCCGGATTCAATCAGCAAAACTATCAAGAATGAAATATCAAAATATGCAAATGAGTGGGAACAAACCTATTACGGAACTGTTACCCAGGTAGGTGATGGCATTGCCAGGGTAGACGGTTTAGATAGGAGTATGGCGGGAGAGCTCCTTGAATTCCCCGGTCAAGTTTATGGAATGGCGCTTAACTTGGAAGCGGACGATGTGGGAACTGTAATAATGGGCTCGGATTCAGAAATTAAAGACGGGGACCTGGTTAAACCGACAGGTAAGGTGGTCCAAGTCCCAGTAGGAGATGCCTTGATTGGACGGGTGGTAAATGCTCTTGGCCAACCTGTAGATGGTAAGGGGAGCATTAAAACTAACCGGTTTAGACCTATTGAAAACCCCGCTCCGGGGGTACTCCACAGGAGATCCGTATATCAACCCCTCCAGACAGGGATAAAAGCGATAGATTCCATGACACCGATTGGCCGTGGCCAAAGGGAGTTAATTATCGGTGACCGGCAGACAGGTAAAACAGCTATAGCAATAGACACCATTATTAATCAAAAAGAAGAGGATGTAATCTGCATTTATGTGGCTATAGGGCAAAAGAAATCAACAGTAGCCCAGCTTGTTCAAACATTGGAGGACAAAGAGGCTATGGATTACACAATAGTGGTGTCGTCCACAGCTAGCGAAGCTGCCCCCCTTCAATACATTGCGCCTTATGCTGCCTGTACCATGGCTGAGGAATTTATGTACAGGGGAAAACATGTTTTGATAATCTACGATGATTTGTCTAAACATGCCGTTGCTTATCGTGCTATGTCCCTGCTTCTTAGAAGGCCACCAGGACGGGAAGCCTATCCAGGGGATGTGTTCTATTTACACAGTCGCTTACTTGAAAGGGCTGCAAAGCTCTCTGATGATTTGGGTGGAGGTTCAATAACAGCTTTACCGATTATTGAAACCCAGGCAGGGGATGTTTCTGCTTATATTCCTACCAATGTGATATCCATAACCGACGGGCAGATATTCCTTGAATCTGAACTGTTTTTCTCTGGTCAGCGTCCTGCTGTAAACTCTGGTATTTCTGTTTCAAGGGTAGGGGGCGATGCCCAGATAAAAGCAATGAAAAAGGTTTCGGGAAAAATCCGTCTAGAGTTGGCCCAATATAGGGAGTTGGCAGGTTTTTCACAATTTGGATCCGACCTTGATAAAGACACCAGAAGACGCTTGGGACATGGAAGGGTGCTAATGGAAGTGTTGAAGCAGGACCAATATTCGCCGGTAAAGGTCGAGCATCAAGTAATGATTATATTTGTGGCTTCAAACAATTATCTAGAAAATATCCCGATTGAATTGATCAAACCTTTTGAAAGCAAATTTTATGATTATATGGATAAGCATTATCCTGAGATTGGGAAAGAGATTAAAAAAACCGGTGACTTGGATTCTTCCCTTGAAGGCAGGCTTCGTGAGGCAATTGAGGATTATTTAGAAGAATTTGAAGGGATGTTGAAGCAATAGACAGGGGGATGAGTTGATATGGCCGGCAGCAATATGAGGGAAATAAAGCGGCGATTGAACAGCATCACCAGCATGAAACATATAACTAATGCTATGAGGCTTGTCTCCGCCGCAAAGCTAAGGAAAGCTAAAAGAATCTTTGAAAAAGGCAGGAGAAATTTTCATTATATTACCGAAACAATCGAAGAAGTATTTCATAATACGGAAGATGTTCCCCAATTATATTTAAAGGGAAATCGTCAAATAAATAGAACGGTATATATAGTAGTTACTAGTTGTAGGGGACTTTGTGGCAGCTTTAACAGCAATGTTACAAAACACACAAGTAGGATTATTGATGAATATGAAGATAAAGAGGGGCCTCCATTAATAGTAGCCATCGGTACCAAGGGTAAGGAATATTTCGAAAGAAGGGATTATGAAATAATAGATGAATATCGCCTTCCCCCTGAAGATATTACCTTTACTGAAACCCAGAAAATTAGCCAACCTCTAATAGGGATGTATGAGAGAGGGGAAGTTGATGAAATCGTACTGGTGTCAACCTCCTTTGTAACCAGTTTGGACCAGAAGGTGTATGATAAGACAATTCTGCCTATAGAGGTTGCAGGAGACCCTTATAGCCATAAAATATACAATGATGTAGAATACGAACCATCCGCCAGTGAGGTCTTTAACTATCTAATACCCAAATATGTTGAAATTATGATTTATAATGCAATAATAGAATCGGCTGCATGCGAGCATGCCGCAAGGCGAATTGCCATGGAAAATGCAACCGATAACGCAGAGGAAATGATTGCCGATTTAAACCTGACCTACAATAGGACAAGACAGGCAGCCATAACTAATGAAATATCTGAAATCGTAGGCGGAGCAGAGGCTCTGTCTTAACCATAAGGAGGTATCAGTGTGGGCGAACACTTAGGAATTGTGCATCAGATTATCGGGCCTGTGGTAGATATTAAATTTAGCCCTGATGAGATGCCGGAACTCTTGAATGCAATTACAATACCCTATAATGACAAGAATATTGTGGTAGAAGTTGCTCAGCACATAGGTGATGATGTGGCTAGATGTGTAGCGCTTTCATCAACTGACGGATTGACAAGAGGAATGGAGGCCAAAGACACCAATGGTCCCATAAGCGTACCTGTGGGAAATGAGGTTCTCGGTCGTTTATTCAATGTTATTGGTGAGACCATAGACGAAAAAGGACCTTGCAATACGAAAAAAAGGATGCCTATTCACAGGCCTGCTCCGTCCTTTGAGGAGCAAGATACATCGTCCCAAATTTTTGAAACAGGAATAAAGGTTGTAGACTTGATAGCACCATATACGAGGGGAGGTAAGGTGGGCCTTTTCGGGGGTGCAGGTGTTGGGAAAACAGTTTTAATTCAAGAGCTCATAAATAACATTGCGAAAGAGCATGGGGGTATATCAATTTTTGCCGGGGTAGGTGAAAGGACCAGGGAAGGAAATGATCTTTATCATGAAATGATAGAGTCAGGGGTTATTGATAAAACCGCCATGGTTTTCGGGCAGATGAATGAACCACCGGGGGCCAGGATGAGGGCTGCTTTATCAGGCCTTACTATGGCTGAGTATTTCCGGGATGAACTAAGGCAGGATGTTTTATTTTTCATAGACAATATATTCAGGTTTACCCAGGCAGGTTCGGAAGTTTCAGCCTTGCTGGGGCGTGTCCCTAGCGCTGTAGGATATCAACCAACCCTTGCTACCGAAATGGGTGCCCTCCAGGAGAGGATTACTTCCACAAAGAAGGGGTCTATAACCTCGGTACAAGCTATTTATGTACCAGCGGACGACCTGACCGACCCAGCGCCCGCAACTACTTTTGCTCACTTGGACGCCACTACAGTCCTATCCCGTGCAATTACAGAACTGGGAATTTACCCTGCGGTAGATCCCTTGGAATCCACATCTAGAATTATGGATCCATTTATTTTGGGGAATGAGCACTACAACACAGCAAGAGGGGTACAAGAAGTCCTTCAGCGCTATAAAGAACTTCAGGATATCATAACGATTCTGGGAATGGACGAATTAAGCGAATCTGAAAGGCTTACAGTATCCAGAGCTAGGAAAATTCAAAGGTTCTTGTCCCAGCCCTTCCATGTTGCTGAACAGTTTACCGGTACACCAGGAATATATATACCTTTGAAAGAAACCATCCGCAGCTTCAAAGAAATTCTTGAAGGCAAACACGACCAAATACCTGAATCTATGTTCCTTTTCGCAGGAAGTATTGATGAGGTTGTAGAAAGGTTTGAAACGAGCAATGGCTAAAACCTTCAAATTAGAAGTAATAACGCCTGAACGTTTATTTTATGAAGGCGAAGTTGAGATGGTCATAGTTAGGACAACCTTGGGTTACGAAGGTTTTTTGGCTAACCATGCTTGGGCCTGCAAACTTCTTGGTACGGGAATTATGCGAATAAAGGAAAGCGGAGAGAGCGAATTCAGATATGCATCAATTACGGGGGGCTTTATAGATGTTAAAGGCCGGGTAACGATATTTACAGATGCTGCTGAGTGGCCGGAGGAGATAGATATTGGCCGCCAGGAACGCAAACTGGAGCAGGCAAGAAATATCTTAGCTAAGGGTAAAGATGATAAAGATATCCGATTGGCTAAACTTTCTATTGACAAGGCCTTAAACAGGGTTAAACTCAGGTC
>CAZMMB010000037.1:9649-10239 GCA_964567325.1 uncultured Oscillospiraceae bacterium | reverse complement strand
GGAGGTAACTACATGAGTTGTAAATGTTGAGTTGTTTCCACCTCCATGCTCGGCATGAAGTATAAGTGCCACATCCAAAATATGTGCCTCTATTTCGCTATATTTACTATATGATCTCAACATGTGAAGTATGTTCTCAGCTGTCGATAATTCAGGCTTTGGTGTATGAATAACCAGGCTGTTGCCACAGATGTAATGATTATATGCCTGATAACCGTAGACCGCCAAAACAGGAAAATTAGCGATAAGTTGCAAGCATTGACGCATGACATTTGACAGCGATGTGTCGTTTGCATTGTTGTCATAGGCAAACAAGGTCAATACGCTCCTGAGCAGGGAATTCATCATGTCGCTGGTTGGGGCCTTCATAATTACATCCCTTACGAAATTAGTCGGCAGGGTTCGATAACCTGCCAGCAGTTTTGTGAAATCGTCTAACTGCTTTTCTGTCGGAAGATCACCAAATAGAAGGAGGTAGGAAACTTCCTCAAAACCATACCGATTGTCTTTCATTGTACCTGAAATAATTTTTTCAACATCAATTCCTCTGAAAAAAAGTTTGCCCTCCGTGGGCACTGATTTTCCATCTA
>CAZMMB010000037.1:0-9639 GCA_964567325.1 uncultured Oscillospiraceae bacterium | reverse complement strand
GGATTGTATTTCCGATATTTCAGTGAGACCTGTCAGGACACCTTTCCCGTTAATGTCCCTCAAACCCCGCTTAACATCATACTTGCTATAAAGACCTAAATCTATTGAGCATCTTTCCCTTGATATATTTGTTAATTCAATAATCTCCCTCGTGATTTCAGAGTAGGCATTTTTGTTCTGCATAATATCTCCTTTCCTGAATGCGCACATAAATATACATGTTGTTCGATATTCATGCATGATTATTCATTTTGATTATCCATTAATTTTACCACAGGTCCTATAAATCTGGCAACCTTCATTTAACCTGCTATTAGATTTTGTGGCCCAAGTCATTTGAATTGACCCAGATACCAGTGTAAAGCCATTAATAACCAGGGCCTGAATAAAATAAAAGCCCCAGCAGAAGCCGTGATGAAGGGGGCCAGAGGCTGATGATCTCCCCTCTGCAACTTCCCAATTAAAAGACCTATCCCCATCACTATTCCCGCTGACATTATGGTGAGAAAGATAATTATAATTACACCCTTCATCCCAGCCATCAATCCTATAGCAGCAAAAAGCTTCACATCGCCAAAGCCCATAGCCTCTTTCTTAAATATCAGCTTACCTGTAAAGCCTATAAATAAGAAGCTTCCACCGCCGATTGCTGCACCCAGGAGGGGTGATAACAAATCTGTTTGAAATGGTATATAACCGATTGCTGTTATAGCTATAGCCATAGTAAATTGATCTGGTATTATCATGAACTTAAGGTCAGCTAAAAATATCAGCAGTAGAAACCAGAGGGAAATCACGGCCACTAGCTGATAAAGGGGATTCCTATACCACATAAAGAAGAGAATCCAAATGAAAAGGATTGCAAAAACAGGGCTCCAGGGATATTTTTTGATTCGCAACCCCCAAACCCTTTCGTCAGGTTCCTCATCGTAATCACACAGCCATTTGGCTGGTATCTTATTGAAAAAAGCTACTGATCCCCAGCCGGCTAAAATTCCTACTCCTATTGAAATTATTGCCCTAGTAAATAGTAGGTAATCCATCCGAATAATATGCCACCCTTCATAAAAAAATAGTTATCAGGTGCTTATATAGCGCCTTAGGGTATCTACATCCACAGCCCTAGCCTTAGCATCCTCAATAGTTATCTGGTTATTCTTTACCAGTTTCGCTAAGGAATAATCCATGGGCATCATCCCATGCTTGATATTGGTCTGCAGCACCGTGTCAATCTGCGTGAGCTTGTCCTCCCTGATTATATTCCTTACTGCATCATTTACTATAAGCACCTCAAAGGCCGGCACCCTCCCCTGATTATCTGAGGTTCGAATCAGCTGCTGGCACACTATCCCTTCAAGAAGGTTTGATAGCTGCCCCCTGACCTGTTGCTGTTGATTTGAAGGGAATGCATCGATTATCCTATCGATTGTTTTAGCAGCAGTATTTGTATGCAGGGTAGACATTACAAAATGCCCCGTTTCAGCTGCGGTCAAAGCAGTTGAAATAGTAGGGAGGTCCCGCATTTCACCTATTAGTATCACATCAGGGTCCTCTCTTAATGCTGCCCTCAATGCGTTGGAAAAACTCTTTGTGTCATCCCCCACTTCCCTTTGATTTACGATACTTTGGTTATGCCTATGCATATATTCAATAGGTTCTTCAATGGTTAACACATGACATTTCCTATTATTATTAATATGTTGGGTCATCACCGCCAGAGTTGTTGACTTGCCGGAACCTGTCGGACCGGTTACCAGGACAAGTCCCCTGGGCTTTAGGGATAAGTCCTTAAGTATCTCCGGTAATTGCATCTCTTCAAAGGTGGGAATTTCATTTGATATGGGGCGAAGGGCTGCTGAGCAGCTGCCCCTTTGCCTGTAAACATTGACCCTATATCGACTGATTTGAGGGAGGGACCAGGCGAAATCCACTTCTCCGTTTTCCTCATAGATTGCCTTATGCTCATCGCCCATCATAAAATAACAGATTTCCTTTGTTTCATCGGGGCTTAGCTTCCCATCCCCTACTGCCACCAGGTCCCCCCTTATTCTAAGGGTAGGAGGACGACCGACAGTTATGTGAATATCAGAAACTTTTTTTTTCATCCCATATTGTAGAAGGCCAATTAAATCTAGTTTCATTTACAATTTTCCTTTCGCCAAACAGCCTTTAGGTCTTAATTCATTTTCAAGTACGTAACTAGCTTAGTCTACGCTATATGTTACCTTTACTAATTCTTCCACAGTAGTTATTCCTGCCAAGACAAGGTCGGTGCAATTATCCCTGAGGCTGACCGTTCCCTGCCTAACGGCCATTTGCATTAGCTGGTCTGTAGTAGCGTCACGGTTTACCAAATCCCGAATTTCTTTTGTCACTACAAGTATTTCATGAATTCCGCTACGACCCTTGTAGCCAGTAAAATTACAGAAGGGGCAACCCTCGCCCTTGTAGAGGGAATCTGCCTGGTTCATTTTCCGATTGGCCGAAATTTCGATTATATCTATTATATGTCTCAGATGTTACACTATCAAGCAAATTACCAAAAAATAACGGTTAAATTGTCCAAATTGATTGATTCATGGGTATTTGGTAGTATAATCTTGATACTATCAGAAGATAGCTTGTTAAGATAAAGGGTTTTAAACAGTACGAAAGGCTTGGGTAGGATGAAAAAAAAGCAGGGTAAAGATGATATAATATATCAACAAGCAAGCCTTTTAGCTTATAAAAGATCTACAAAAGGTTTTACTCTTATTGAAATCATCGTGGGTATGGCTGTTCTTTCTATTGTTATGATTGCATTTTTGACACTATTTGCCGCATCATACAAGATCAATACAAAAGTAGATGAGAAAAGCAAAGCCTTTTACTTGGCAGAATCATATATGGAGCTAGTATATAATGAAAGCCAGTATGGGGATATAAGCACAGCAGCTTCCAACATAGGCTTTAATAAACAGGGATCTATATACGAAAAAAATGAGGATGGATTTAAATTAACTTTAAAATTTACCGATTGGGACGGGCTATACAAAGTGCTTATAAAAACCTACCCTGTAGATGATACAACAACTAGCTTAGCACAGATTGAAGATATAATGCCGTTTAAATAAGGTGCTAACAGGGATGAAAAACAAGAAAAGAGGATTCACTTTAATAGAATTGATAGTTGTCATGGTGCTTATGGCTATGCTATTTGCTATGGGTTTCTCAATTTACCGCTTTAGCACCGATGCATATGCAAGGGAAGCGAGCAGGGGACTGACCCAATCTGATCTAAGGGTGGCTATGTCTGTTATAACTAAGGATATGCGAAAACATCCTGATTTTACAATATCCTCAAATACCATAACTGCCGGCGCAAATACATATACCTTGGACAGCCAAGATTTAAATGTTAATGGCAGCCTATTAATTTCAGGAATTGAAGCATTCAGTGTCAGCCAATCGGGCAAGAAGATTACAATAAAAATTACTAGTAGCAAAGACAATATAGGTAGCCCTATTTCATACGAAACTACCATTACCAGGAGGTAAGAGTTATGTTTAAACAAATATATGAGAAGACAATCAAGCCTATCGACAATAACAAGGGGGCTGTTCTAGTTTTCACATTGTTACTTTTTATGGTAATGGCAATTATCGGGACAACAATGGTGGCCTCATCTGCAAGGAACCAAAAAAGTGCTCATGTGACCAGTCACTCGGAATCGGCCTATTACATAGCAGAAGCTGGAATACACTATATGGTAGATCAAATAACCAAGGCTGTGGAGGCCTATAAAGACAATGATGAGGAATTTGACACCGACGATAAATTTTTCGATGAATTCTATGACGCCTACAATAACAAAGTAGAAGTTTTAAACAATTTTGATGAAAACAAGGGTAGACAGCCTACTGCAAGAATCACTGTCTCCCGAACTAATACAGGTGATATAAGCAATGATTATATAATAAAATCTGTTGGGACAATAGGCGATAACACAAGGACGGTAAGTTCCCTTATAACAATCGGTTGGTCCAGGAGTGCACCTATAGTTATTCCTCCTGAACTGCCAACCATTCCAGAATCTTTTGATAAGGTTTTTGTTTACGGATCCAAATTTGCCTTTCCCGGCAACAACATTAATGGCCCGGAAGGAACAGTTGTATCCGGCAGTCTCTATACACATGATCTAAATGGTGGCACTGCATTAAATGTTTCGAACATGTTTTTTAATGGGCCTGTCGTAATTGATGGTGGCTCTGCCTCCTTTGGCAGCCAAACTAATCCCGGCACTATTCATGTTAACGGTACCCTCGATTTATGGAATGGTTCACGAGAAGTTTACGGTGATGTCATCGTTAAAGGAAAATTTAGGCTTAAAGATGCACATATGCATGGAAATGTTTATGTAAATGGTGATCTAGAGCTTGGCTGGACACCAACTATTTATAAAAGCATATATTACACTGGGAAAATCATAGCACCAGATTCTTATAATCAATCCCTTTTAAACAAATGCATAAAAGTAAATCCTAGCTATATTCCTTCTTTTACCGTTCCAGAATTTAATGTTCAATTAAAAGACAATTCCTGGTACAACACCAATGGATATGAAATAAAAACAGGAGATTATTCAGAAAGTAATTTTTATCTAACCAATTCCAGAAACAAAAATAAAATTATTGTAGATGGTAATTATACTAATTCTGGTCAGAAAAAGCCTAATCATCATGTAGTTATTATCAGTAAAAATGGTAATATTACTATAAAAGGGGGTACTAACGATTCACAAGCCAACAATTTTGTAACCGGTGTTTTAATAGCACCAAATGGAAAAGTCAACTTAAAAGGTTGGTCCTTTAACGGGATAATCATTTCAAAAGATGGGGTTTATAGTACTGGCTGGACAGTAATAAACATGGGGAAGCTTTCCGACTTTTTTGCGACAGAAGACCAAATACCATTTGCAGTAATTGATAATACGCCACCTATTAGTGGCAGCGAACCAGGTTCAGGTGAAAATCCAGGCTCGGGTGGCATACCGGGTGAAGGGACTATTATCCCTGGTACAGTAACCGCCGGGGTATCAATTAAATCCCCCATAAAAGAAGTTGCTACCAATTAACCCCACCTGCTTTGCAAGAAAAACCATTGCCAACAGTGACCATTTTCCTTTCACTGCAGGCAATGAATTATACCACAATATGTAATAATTTCTATCTGGGCTCTACTATTAATTTAATAGCCGTTCTTTCCTCACCTTCTATTAGAATATCGGTAAAGGCAGGTACACATATTAAGTCTAACCCGCCGGGAGCCACAAAACCTCTAGCAATGGCTACGGCCTTTATAGCCTGATTCAAGGCCCCCGCACCTATGGCTTGAATCTCTGCCCCGCCTTTTTCCCTCAAAACTCCTGATAAGGCACCTGCTACCGAATTTGGGTTTGACCTAGCTGAAACCTTTAATACTTCCATTGTTCTTCCTCCTTTGAAAATACTTTTAACATATATACAGCGGCATTTAATACATTAATCACATATTACTTAATATGGATGTCGAAAAACGGAGTTTTTTAACAGTTGCTAGCTTAAAGTTTTGATATAATATGACGAAATTCGATTAATTCATCAGTATTTAGTTCTTTCCTTGTTTCCTCCCCCAAGCAACAAAATGAATATCCCCAGAAGAGATGCCATAAAAACCCACCCAAGTAAAGGGATTTCCATATCATCCCCAGTTTTAGGTAAGTTGGACACTACTGGTCCCACATTATCATCTTCCAGTTCATATATGTTCCCATTGGAAGGGTCATCAGTCACTTCAGCTCCATCATCATTCTCCTCGATATTTTCGATCGGTTTTGGTGGTTTTCCGTTTTTATCTTTTGGATCTTTAGGGCTAGCTTTTTTTGCCAAGGTTAACCAGCCCCTATTTTCAAGATTTACATCTATATCTTTATCCTCCATATCCTTGTAATATGGGTTATCTTCGGCTACAGAATACAATGCATTTGAAGACTTATTAGTATAATAAGTGCCCGCATCAATTGAATCCATAATTTTTACCTTAAATTTTACCCTGTGTATTTTTTCAATATCCTCCTCTGCTAATGTATTATTATCGAATTCTAGTGTCCTAAATAAATCACCATCGATTGTCCATACTAATTCACCATCTTTTATTTGAATGCTTTCCCCTTCGGGCATCTCAAGAGGCCACTCACTGATTAAAAATCCTTCTCCAATGAGATCCCTTATTAATACATTCTTGTGATATTTTTTCCCTTCTTCATCATTAGTGGTGTAGGATAGGGGGTTTTTGCCTATAGTGTCATGGGCGACCTTAGCAAAAGCCCAGAAAATATCCTCCGCACCGTCTTCACTAACAAGGGTGCTCCCCTCCTCCCAGTATTTGTGATCAAAGGGAATCCCCCAGATAAAACCCTTACGATAAGCCCGAGTGTTTTCTTCTGTAGGCATTAATGTTGCCTTGGCATAGAGCTGGTTAGTCTCTGATAAACTGTCCATGCCGAAGCCAATCGAATAAATCCTAAGATCTGGTTCAACTTCCTTTGCCTTAACAGCTTGTGAAATGGTGAACAATACATGGTTTGCCCCCGTATTCTCAGCGGTACCGTCGCCTTTCCTATTAGATAAGGTTTGCGAACTATAGTCCCTATGATAATAGGTAGGCTCCCCGTCACTTAGCAGAACAATTACAGGCTTATTGGTTTTGTCCACCCTATTCGCTATTAGGTTGGATGCATGGAGAAAGCCATTCTGAATATTCGTCCCACCATCGGCAACCAACTCACTAATGGCTTCTTTTAACCTGATTCTATTAATGTAACCATTGTTTATAAATCCTGAAGCTAGGTCTGCCATTTCCCCATATTTCACAATTGCAACACGGTTCGAAGCCCCACCGCCATAATCATCCCCTAATATAATATCTACTGCATTCATAGCTGCTTCTTTCATGCTTACAAATTTCTCCGGCCTACTGCCCAACTCATCCATAGAGCCGGAGATATCCAAAACTAAAACAACATCAACAAAATCGGTGGGTGTACTGTCATCTCTTTTAAATTTTTGACCTAAGGCACTGAGGGTAACCTCAAATTCACCTTCTCCTAAATATTTCACGCTCTTATCAACCCAGATTTGACCATTTTCCAGTTTTCCGGGAAGAGGTGTTACTGGACTTGTCCCCCAATTGGCGATGGCAAGTCTGCTACCATTACTATTTATAGCATTAGATATGGGAGCAGTAAGGAAAAACAATACTAAGATAAGTAAAATGTATAATTGTTCTTTTGATAACCTTTTCATCATTTTCCTCCTTTAGATATACTCCCTATCCATAGATTATTCCTAAGTGCTATCTCAAATTGCTAAGTTATTTATTAATATAATAGCTAACAGTATTGTCGAATTTCATAAATTTTCACCGAGGCTAAATTTTATATAAATTTATAATTCAAAAGTTAAGTCTAAATATGTAATTGCAATAATTAGCCAATTAGAAGGGCCCCTTGCCTTAGAGGAGGTAGTTGCCCGGATTTTGAGACGACAGCTGGCACCAAGCCTTTTGCAATAACAAAAGGCCCTATGATTGTGGGGCTCTTCCTGATATAATAATATAGCAACGATCACTGTGGTTTTTCAGAGGTAGTATAGATAATATGGAAATAATTAAAGACAATGTCAGTATTTCACCCTACGATTCTAGGATATTCAATTATTACTTCGAAGGACTGAAAATTTGTGTTGCAGACGTTGAAACTGATGGACTCAACCCCCTATACAACAAGGTTATCCTTGGTGGGATCCTATCCTATGGTAATGCTTGTACGACTGTTACCCAATATTTTTCCGAAAATAGGAAAGATGAGGGTAAACTTCTCAAGGCCTATGGTAATGCTCTCATAGAAGCAGATGTGGTTATAAGCTATAACGGTGAAAGTTTCGATTTACCTTTTCTAAAGGAAAGATTTAAAAAACATGATATACATATTGACTTAGATTCCCTTCAATCCTTTGACCTTTATCGGGCATTAAATCTATATTCAAATTTCAGAGATGTCCTCCCCAATCTGAAGCAGAAGACCATCGAAGGATTTTTGGGATTGTCAGATTTAAGGGACGATGAAATTTCCGGCAGGGAAAGTGTGAAGCTTTACAGAAAATATCTAACTGATGGTTCAAAGGACGCCAAGAAAAAAATACTCCTTCACAACAGGGATGATTTGATCCAACTATCATCCGTTTTAAGGGTTCTTGATAAACTAGACCTACACAGAATCCTCTTTCACGAAGGGTTTACCCTATGGGAAGGGGATAAAAAGATAATAATAGGTAAAATTGTATTTAAAAAGAAAACACTAGAAATAAAAGCTAAGACGAGGAACATAACTCTTGATTACTATTCTTTCGATATGGAATTTCAAGCTGTTCACAAGGCTGCTGTTGCAGAGCTTAGCTTATCCATTCCATTTGATAGCAGGTATGGAGCTGACTATATAGACCTCATGGCATTTACGGCGGATTATACCGATCTAAAAGAACATTCGGCATATGAGAGCGGTTTCCTGATTATTCGTCAGAATAAGAAAATTAACTATGGGGAAATTAACAAGGCCATCAAAATCCTTTTAGAAAATTTGTTAAATAAAATGTAATAAATGCAAATGCGCTCAACTTAGATGAATTCATGGTATAATGATTTTTACAGATTTTTTATTCAAGAGGTGAAACGCTTATGAACACTATGGGCAGACTAGACAAGGTATTTCGGGATGCCTTCCCAGTGCCCTTTGATGATAATTCCAAAATCGTTTTCTTTGGGGATGTTCATAGAGGCGATGATAGCCTATCCGACGAATTCGGGAGGAATCGTCATATCTATGACCATGCTATAGATTTCTATTACCAAAATGGATGTTCCTATGTAGAAGTTGGGGATGGGGATGAACTCTTGGAACAGCCCCGTTTTAAACATATTTATACAGCCCATGTAACCACCTTTGAAATTTTGAAAAAATACCATAAGGCCGGACGCTTATACATGATATACGGCAATCACAACCTACAGCTCAAAAACCCTAGGTATGTAAGGGACAACCTTTTTTATGCAGAGGATGATTTTTCCGAGGCATCATCTGACCTTTTTCCCAATATAAATGTCCACGAGGCTATAATATTCAAACATAGGGAAACAGGCCAGGAAATTTTCGTTGTCCACGGCCACCAGGGGGATTTTATCAATGACCAGCTTTGGCATGTATCATTCTTCATGATACGCTACTTTTGGCGCTTTATGCACATTCTCGGTGTTAAATACGCCGCCAGCCCCTCCAAGAACAGGACCAGACGCCATAAGGTGGAGAAAAACTACAACAAGTGGAATACTGACCACAATATAATGATAATATGTGGTCATACCCATAGACCTAAATTCCCTCGGGAAGGGGAACCCGCCTATTTCAATACAGGTTGTTGCATACACCCAAGGGGTATAACCTGTTTAGAACTTATATGCGGAAATATTAGCCTTGTATCCTGGCGGACCCATACTAGAAAGGATGGATCAATGTATGTAAAACGCACGGTACTCCAGGGGCCCGAACCCATCAGCACCTATCTAGC
>CAZMMB010000036.1:0-10321 GCA_964567325.1 uncultured Oscillospiraceae bacterium | reverse complement strand
AAAGGCCTAGATTTGGCCTTATGCGCAGTCGTGAGTTTATTATGAAGGATGCATATTCTTTTGATAGAGATTGGGAAGGGTTAAACAAAAGCTACGAAGAAATGTATGATGCATACGAAAAAATATTTACCAGGTGTGGACTAAGTTACCGTGCGGTGGAGGCGGATACAGGGGCTATGGGCGGCAGCGATTCACATGAGTTTTGCGCGCTTTCAGAATATGGTGAAAGCGAAATTGCCTATTGTCAAGAATGCGGCATGGCTGCGACTACCGAAAGAGCTGCTTGTGTAGACGATGCTGAAGATATGTCTCAAATGCTTGCTAAAGAGCTTGTTCATACACCAGGAACAAAGACAATTGAAGAGGTGGCCTCTTATTTAAAGCTAGACCACAGTCAGACAATAAAGGCCTTGCTTTTCCAGGTGGACGATCAGGAATACTCCTATGTTGCAGCCTTTCTAAGGGGTGACAGGGATCTCAATATGACAAAGCTAATTAATGCCTTAGGGATTCCGGAACACGGGATAGGATTTGCTGATGAGCAAGCAATGGGGGCGGAGACGGGGGCTGTCGGTGGATTTACCGGGCCTATAGGTCTTCGAAATTGCAAAATCGTAATAGATAGTGAATTGACCAAGATGAAAAATTTATGCGCTGGTGCTGGTAAAGTAGACCATCATATATTAAATGTTAATTATGGGCGGGATTATGATGGTGATATTATAGGGGACATTAAACTAATTAAAGAAGGCTACCCTTGTCCCCGTTGCAGGGCTAGGGTTAAAATATCCAGAGGCATAGAAGTTGGACAGGTTTTTAAATTGGGTACTAAATATAGTGAATCTATGGGTGCCTTTTATAAAGATGAAAACATGAAAGAGCAGCATATTGTTATGGGTTGTTACGGTATAGGGGTGAGCCGAACACTTGCTGCGGTAGTTGAACAGCACCATGATGATGATGGCATTATTTGGCCGCTTTCGTTGGCTCCTTACCATGTGATAATAACAGTGGTAAATGTGAATGATGATAAGCAGATGGGTGTAGCCGAACAGATTTATAAGGAACTGGTTTCCAAGGGTGTAGAGGTATTACTAGATGACCGCCACGAGCGTCCTGGTGTAAAATTTAAAGATGCTGACTTGATAGGTATCCCTTTAAGAATAACAGTCGGAAAAAAGGCAGTGGATGGAATTGTTGAATATAAATTGAGAGAGGAAAAGGATAGGTCGGAAAAAAATATTGAGAATGCTGTAATGGCTGCAGTGGAATTTACCAAACAATAACCGGCAATAAGGAAGTTAAATGAAAGATCTTGCTAGACTATTTATAACATTTTTAAAAATTGGAACATTTTCCTTCGGAGGTGGCTATGCCATGATTCCGGCTATTCGCCGGGAAACAGTAGATAAGCGGGGATGGATTGATGAGGAAGGAATTGCCGATTGTGTGGCAATAAGCCAATCAATTCCCGGGGCCTTTGCAGTGAATGTTTCGATTTTCATAGGTAAGAGGATAAAGGGTTCAATGGGGGCCTTGGTTGCATGCCTAGGATTGGTAGTGCCAGCGTATTTAAGTATTTTAATAGTTCTGCTTTTCTTGGGAAGGGTGGAAGACAATCCTTATGTTAACGGTGCATTTGAAGGGATAAAAGCCGCATCTGTAGCTTTGATTCTAGTTACATCAGTTCAGCTTGGTAGAAATATACTTAAATCGCCTATACCCTGGGTAATTGCTATTCTATCCCTGGGGGCCATCGTACTATTTTCCATCAATGCAGTTTATGCTATCTTAGGTGGTGGACTAATAGGATATTTCCGCTATTTGTACAATAAAAAAAAGAAGGGGGAGGAAAAATGATTTTAATCCGCCTTTTTATTCTTTTTTTCCGCATAGGTATGTTCAGCTTCGGAGGTGGCTACGCTATGCTACCACTTATATATCAGGGAGCTAACGAATTGACAGGCATGTCTTCCGCCGAGTTTTCACAATTGGTAGCCGTATCGCAGGTTACGCCGGGCCCTATAGCGGTAAACGCCGCCACATACGTGGGCTATCAATGCTCAGGTATAGCTGGTGCCACCGTGGCTACCATAGGGGTAGTTTTACCTTCGATTTTTTTGGTTCTTATCATTAGTTTGTTTTTGACTAAATTTAAAGAAAGTCAGATTATGATTGAGGTTTTGGCAGGAATCAGGCCGGCCACTATAGGTCTCTTGGGCTCAGCTGTCGTTTTCCTAGCCCAAGGTTCTTTATTTACGGGGATGGATGTGAATCTACTTCCCCTGGGCTTTTTTTTCATAGTCTTGATAATTGCATGGAAATTTAAAGCTGACCCTATATTGGTAACAATAATTGCGGGAATAGCAGGGGCATTTATAATAAAATAATCAAATAAAAAAGTAAAGGAGACGGGATATGAAAAACATTGTAACCATAGAAATGGAAAATGGGGGTTTAATGAAAGCGGAGCTGTATCCGAATATTGCACCTATTACGGTAGCTAATTTTATTGACTTGATTAAAAAGGGTTTCTACGATGGCTTATGCTTTCACAGGGTCATACCTGGATTCATGATTCAGGGGGGTTGCCCTGAAGGGACGGGAACAGGCGGACCGGGACATAAGATAAAGGGTGAATTCTCAGATAATGGTTGTCCAAATGAACTCTGCCATACAAGGGGCGTCCTTTCAATGGCTAGGGCTATGGATCCTAATTCCGCCGGGTCTCAATTTTTCATAATGGTTACTGATTCACCGCATTTAGATGGCCAATATGCAGCTTTTGGAAAAATATTTGAAGGCATGGAAATAGCGGATGGAATTGTTAAGGAAAAGAGGGATGCCAGGGATAAGCCCTTAGTAGATCAAATTATGAAACGAGTTTCACTGGTTACTGAAGAGTAGAAAGTCTTGACTTTACTGTAACAATGCTGTAATATTTCCTTATAAAATCGAGGAATCAGGACAAGGTTCTATTTTTAGCAGGATCTCATAGTATAATAAGAGGACAGATTTTTGTGCATAAACTTGGATGATGAGAAAGCGTTAAAAACACTTTGAGAGGTAACCAATGAATAGTAAATTTGCGGACGAGTTTGCAAAAATATTAGCCAGAATAAGAATAGTTATTACAAACATTAGAATAGAAAAACTAAGTAGGCTCAGCAGAAAAAGCATTATAGGCATTGGGGCAACAGCCCTGGCCTTAATCGTAATTTGCGGGGCTTTCGTGTTTCTTGCCCCTGGAACAAGTGAAGGTCAGCCGGAAGTATTGGCCCATGAAGAACTTGCGGATGACCCCATAGCCTTTTATGCCATAGATATTGACGGGATATCGGTTGTGGAACTGGCAAGTGAGTTAGAGGCAAAAGAGGTCTTAGATAATGTTATATCCCACTATAGTACTCCAGGGTCGGAAATAGTTGATGTTCAATACCATGAAAATGTTGAGATAGTTAAAAAGGAGGACTCTAAAGCTCCCCAGTTGGCTACAGTAGAAGAGGCAACCGCTATGATTTTAACAGGCACCAAGGAGCCCAAGTTGCATACCGTAGAGGATGGGGATTGTCTTTGGGATATAGCAATTAAAAATGGGATGAGTGTGGAAGAGCTCATCGATTCAAATCCTAATGCAGATATAGATCATCTTAAGATAGGATCAAAATTGAATCTATATGAGCTTAAGCCCTATGTTCATCTCACCTTGAAAGAACAGGTTGCCACAACAGAGAAGATTGATTACGATGTGGTATACGAAGAGACCAGCACCCTTTACAAAGGGGAAATAAAGGTAAAAACAGCTGGTGTATATGGTAAAAGGGAAGTTACAAAAGAGATTGTAAAGGAAAACGGAGCAGTAATTGCCACGACAGAATTGGCATCCACAGTGGTGAGCCAACCGTCAACACAGGTGAATTTAAAGGGAACAAAATCTCTTGCCAGCTTAGTTGGTAGCGGTTCATTTGTAAGCCCCATGGGCCATTTAGAAGTTTCATCTGCTTATGGATCCAGGGGGGGAGGTCGGCATACAGGGGTCGATTTACGAAATCCCAAGGGAACCCCAATTTACGTTGTTGATGATGGGGTGGTGACTTTTGCCGGTTACAGGGGAAGCTATGGTAACATTGTAAAAGTATCCCATGGGAAAGGCTTGGAGACCTGGTATGCCCATTGCGATAAAATGATAGTGTCCGTAGGGGATGTATTAAAGAAGGGGCAACAAATAGCTACTGTGGGTATTACTGGAAGGGCAACGGGTTATCACTTGCATTTCGAGGTAAGGAAGAATGGCTCTCCGCAAAACCCGATGAACTACCTTTAAGGGCATCCAGGGATTAGACTTTGCTTTTATATCTTAATTAAGTTATACTTTTATGGCGAGCGCGGGCTCGCCATATTTAAATAAAAATAAGGGGGACCGGCTAGGAGTGGGATTTTTAAAAACCATTAGGGAAGATATAGGGGTTGTATTGGATCGGGATCCGGCAGCTAGAACAAAAATTGAGGTGCTGCTTTGCTATCCTGGCGTATGGGCATTGATTCTACATAGACCTGCCCATTGGTTATTTAATCATAAATGTAAACTTGTGGCCAGGCTGATTTCACAATTTGCTAGGTTTCTAACCGGAATAGAAATCCATCCCGGTGCGACTATTGGTAAGAGGTGCTTCATAGACCACGGTATGGCAGTCGTCATAGGGGAAACTACTGAAATAGGTGATGATGTTACTATATATCAGGCAGTAACCCTTGGGGGCACTGGAAAAGAAAGTGGAAAGAGGCATCCAACTATAGGTAACAATGTTGTTATAAGCAGTGGGGCAAAGGTTTTAGGCCCCTTTAAAGTGGGTAATCATTCTAAGATAGGAGCTGGATCGGTAGTTTTAAAAGAGGTAGCTGAAAACTGTACAGTGGTAGGCATACCTGGCAAAGTTGTCAAGCGGATTATAAAGCAGGGGGACGAATTAAACCAGATAGATTTACCTGATCCTGTTTCAGTTGAGCTTGAGTGTCTTAGAAAAAGAATGGCGGCTATGGAGGAAGAGCTGAGGGAGTTGAAAGCAGAAAGGGTGGATAATAAATGAAGCTATATAACACTTTGACCAGGAAAAAAGAAGATTTTATCCCTATAGATGAAAAGGAAGTAAAGATATATGTGTGCGGGCCCACGGTATATAATTATTTCCATATAGGCAATGCTAGACCTTTTGTCGTTTTTGATACTCTTAGAAAATATTTGGAATACAGGGGTAGGAAAGTTAAGTATGTGCAGAATTTCACTGATGTAGATGACAAGATTATAAACAAGGCCAAAGAGGATGGGCTAGGGCCAGGGGAAATAAGCGAAAAATATATCCATGAATACTTTACAGATGCATCTGCCTTAAATATTGAAAAAGCTAATGTTCATCCTAAAGTCACCGAGAACATGGATGATATAATCTCGTTTGTGGAAAAACTCATGGAAAAAGGTTATGCCTATGAATCTGAGGGGGATGTGTACTTTAATACAAGGAGCTTTAAAAATTACGGAAAGTTGTCAAAGCAGAATATTGAGGATTTGGAAAGTGGAGCCAGGATAGAGTTAGGCGAGAAAAAAAATGATCCCTTGGACTTTGCACTTTGGAAGGCTAGAAAGGACGAAAAGGAGATTGCCTGGGAATCACCTTGGGGTCCAGGCAGGCCTGGTTGGCACATAGAATGCTCTGTTATGTCAACTAAATATCTTGGTGATACCATAGATATTCATGCGGGAGGCCAGGATTTGACATTTCCCCACCATGAAAATGAAATAGCCCAAACTGAGTCCGCCACGGGCAAGCCCTTTGCAAACTATTGGATGCATAATGGGTATATCACTATAGACAATGAAAAGATGTCCAAATCCAAGGGCAACTTTTTTACGGTTAGGGACATATTAAAGGATTATCAGGGTGAGGTGATTCGATACTTTCTCCTTTCAGGACATTACCGTAATCCCATTAATTTTAGTGAGGAACTGATGGAACAGGCTAAGAACTCATTAGCCAGGATGCAAAATGCAAGGGCCACCCTGGAACATTTGATTGAAAATGGAACGGACACAATAAGTGCGGAGGAGATAGACTGGATTAGGGATTTAGATAAATTTAAAGAAAAATTTATTAAGGCAATGGATGACGATCTCAATACAGCCGATGGCATTAGTGCTATATTTGAGATGATTAAACATATTAATTCCTTTGTTAAGGATGGCAGTTCCAAGGAGTTGGCGGAAAAAAGTCTTTCACTTCTCATGGAATTGACAGGTGTTTTGGGCCTATTACAGGATGGGGGCGGCGAATCGGCGGATTCGGAAATAGATGATTTGATTTCTAGAAGGCAGGAGGCTAGGGAAAGAAAGGACTTTAAAAAAGCCGATGAAATCCGAGACATCCTTAAGGAAAAAGGCTATATTATTAAGGATACCCCCCAAGGAGTGCAGCTGATAAAGGAATGAGACTTTTTAGTTGGAATTTGTTGCTATTGAAAATTTAGTGCAAGATATGGATGAAAAACGAATAAGAAATATGAATACTACTAGCTTGGCCTTCGTAGGGGATGCGATTTACGAGTCCTACATTCGCTTATATATAATAGGTAAGATACAGGGAGGGGCCGATAGGTTGCATAGGGCTACTGTTAGGTATGTTCGTGCTGATGCACAGGCTTATGCTATCAAGCAACTTATGGACAAGCTTTCGGAGGTCGAACAAAGATTGGTAAAGCGTGCCAGAAACAAAAGAAGCATGACTAAAGCAAAAAACACTGATCCAATAACTTATAAATGGGCGACTGCTTTTGAAGCCCTAGTTGGTTATCTTTATCTCTCCGGCGAGATTGAAAGAATGGAAGAAATAATTGAAGCCGCAATAGGAAGTGTGGGACAGCGCAATGACAAAGAAAAAAGTAAGAAATAAGTTTAGGGATAGGTTGGCAGACTACTATCTGACCAATCGTGAAATTACCAAGCAGTATGATGAGGAACATAAAAAGACCAAAGCTAATGTTAAAGGTTCTTGGAAGGGCAGTGAGAAGATTATGGTCACCATTACAATTATTGCCCTTATATTGCTGTTGATTAAATATCTATCGAAAATCTTTTAAAATTGTTTCAATTGTTATTGTTAGAATCATGTCTATACTGTCGTGACAGAAAGGAGCCCTAGCAATGAGTAGAGCAGATGTATTGTTTACTGATATGTGCAGAGATATTATGGACAATGGATTTTCATCACAAGGGCAAGGGATTCGAGCCAGATGGGAAGACGGCACACCCGCTCATACGAAAAAATTATTTGGGATAGTAAATCGATACGATCTTGGCCTTGAGTTCCCGGCCTTGACTTTAAGACCAACTGCCATAAAATCAGCCACAGACGAGCTGCTTTGGATATGGCAGAAAAAATCTAACCGAATCAGTCAATTGAACAGTCGCATATGGGATGCTTGGGCTGATGAGGAGGGTACTATCGGAAAGGCTTATGGATATCAGCTTTCCATAAGGCATAAATATCAGGAAGGTGAGATGGATCAGGTTGATAGGGTGATTTTTGACTTAAAAAATAATCCATACAGTCGGAGGATAATGACGAATCTTTACAATTTTGAAGACTTGCACCAAATGGCCCTTTACCCTTGTGCTTACAGCATGACTTTTAATGTAACGGGAAATAGGCTCAATGCTATATTGAACCAAAGATCGCAAGATGTATTGGTGGCCAACAATTGGAATGTGGTCCAATATTCTATTCTTGTGATGATGTTGGCCCAGGTCAGCAATCTTTTACCCGGTGAGTTTGTCCATGTAATTGCAGATGCCCACATTTATGATAGGCACATGCCCCTGGTGGAGGACCTGGTTCTTCGACCTCCATATCCGGCCCCTAATGTGTATCTTGATCCAGAAATAAAAAATTTCTATGATTTTAGACCTGACCATGTCATGGTGGAGAACTATCGGACTAATCCACAGATTAAGAATATCCCCGTAGCAATTTAAAGGGATTGCAAATGCTAGCACTTGGTTAATGCGAGGAGAACAAATTGAATGCCATTGTAGCTGTTGATAGAAATTGGGCAATTGGTAAGGATAATTCCCTTTTAACCCATATTCCAAAGGATTTGAAATATTTTAAGGACAAGACTTATGGAAAGGTAATAGTCATGGGTAGGCAGACCCTTGAATCCTTTCCGGGGGGTAAGCCTCTGCAGGGAAGGACAAACATTGTTCTTACCAGCGATGAAGATTATCCGGCAAGATGTGAAATATGCTGTTCTTCCGATGAACTATTTCAATGCCTTAAGGGCTATGATGAGGAGGATGTATTCATAGTCGGGGGAGAACAGGTTTATAGGCAATTTTTAGCGAAGTGTAATCACATATATGTAACCAAAATAGACGCAAGCTTTCCCGCCGATAGGTATTTTCCTAATTTGGATGGGGATCCCCGGTGGGAACTGTTTTACGAAAGTGAGCCTATGGAGGAAAATGGGACGGTCTTTAGCTTTTGTGAATATAGGAGGAGGGGCTTTTGAGCAAGGCAATATTTGGAAGGAATCCAGTTTTAGAGGCTTTGAAAAGCGGACGTGAAATAGATAGGCTTATAATGCAAAAAGGTGGGGAGGGGTCAGCTAAAAAAATTGAGGCTATGGCAAGAGGGAAAAAAATTCCTATTCAATATGCCGATAAACCAGCCCTGGATAGGGTCTTAAAAGAAAGTTCCTCCGGTAAAAACCATCAGGGGGTTGTAGCCTATGTATCTTCTTATCAATATCGCCAGGTGGATGATATTTTAAAAATTGCTAGCGATAGGGAAGAGGATCCCTTCATAGTCATTTTAGACGGAATAGAGGACCCCCACAACCTGGGTGCTATTATAAGAACAGCTGAGGCTGCCGGGGCCCATGGTGTAATAATTCCCAAGCGCAGGGCTGCAGGAATTACTGATACGGTGGTAAAAACAGCTGCTGGGGCCTTGGAATATATGGCCGTGGCCAAGGTGGGAAACCTGGCCCAAACGGTGGAGGGGTTGAAAGACAGGGGGATATGGATAGGAGCCTGCCATATGGAGGGAAATCTTTATTATCAGGCAGATTTATCATTTCCTATCGCCTTAATAGTAGGTAGCGAAGGCAAAGGCATCGGCAAATTGCTAATCAACAAATCGGATTTCATCCTTTCAATTCCAATGGAAGGGAAAATTTCATCATTAAATGCTTCTAATGCAGCAGCGGTTTTAATGTATGAAATAAGAAGGCAGAGGGATTGTAAATGAGGGATTGTAACAAACAGGGCTGGTCTGAAGATATATTGGTTGAATTGGCCCAAGCTGGTGATGGTGATGCAGAAGAAATATTAATACGTAAATATAAGGAATTAGTAAAGGCCAAGACCCACCTCTACTTTATTATTGGCGCTGACAGGGATGATATAGTCCAGGAAGGTATGATTGGGATATTCAAAGCTATTCGCAATTATGATAAAACAAGGCAGGCTTCCTTCAGAACCTTTGCGGAGCTCTGTATTAGCCGGCAAATATTGTCAGCCATAAAACAGGCTACCCGGAGAAAGCATTCACCTCTTAATATGTCAGTTTCCCTTAATAAAGAAATAACCAATAACGATAGGATACTAACCTTGGCTGAAACCCTTGCTTCTGGAAGTGGATCGGACCCGGAAGAACTCCTTCTTATCAAGGAAACCATAAAAAAAATAGGTGAAAATAGGGGTAAGGCCTTGAGCAAGTTTGAATCAGCAGTTTGGGGCATGTATTTGGAGGGCAAGACCTATAAGGAAATAGGGGCCAGCATGGAAAAGTCCACAAAGGCTGTGGATAATGCCATCCAAAGGTCCAAGAAGAAACTGGCATCAATAATTGCTGGTGAACAGGAAGTAGTAATATGAGAAATTTACTTAAGAAATGAAATATTAAGCTTATATTTTGCTGGGCAAAATAGGTTGACACTCAGTTTTTCGTATAGTACAATGTGAAAAGTGCAAAGGGACTAGGCTGTTGTAGCTCAGTAGGTAGAGCGCATCCTTGGTAAGGATGAGGTAGGCAGTTCGAATCTGCTCAACAGCTCCATCATTCACGGACATCCTTCGGTTATTGACAATTCCCTTGGGGGTGTCTTATTTTTTACAGCACTAGGCTGGGCTGACGAGCCCGAGTAACTACTGCTGTAAACTACTATAAAAATGCATTTTTTAGGAGGAACACAGAATGGCAAAAACTAAATTTGAACGTACAAAGCCCCATGTGAATATAGGGACAATAGGGCATGTAGACCACGGAAA
>CAZMMB010000035.1:442-10352 GCA_964567325.1 uncultured Oscillospiraceae bacterium | reverse complement strand
TCCTAATTCCTTTCACTTGCTTTTCAATTTTATATGCTAATAGTTTTTGTTAATATAGAAAAATAATACACTAGAAGCCCTCTATTTTTTGCGCATAAAATTACCAATGGTAATTTTCATGAAAATAGCTGGAAAAATAGTAAATTAAACTCAAAGTGGGTATTAATAATATTACCAAACAATGAATTATACGAGGAGAAAACAAATGAGAAAACTATTTACGCCTATTAAAATTGGAAGTCTTGAAATAAAAAACAGGTTTATGATGGCGCCTATGGAAAATGGTCATGCAGACTTTGGCGGAGGGATTAACGAAAGTATTATTGCCTTCCTTGTTGAAAGAGCAAAAAATGATGTTGGAATTATTATGTCAGGATCTATTGCGGTTACCCCCGAAGGAAGGGGCCTTCCCACTCAGCTCTGCTCCTATGATGAAAAGCTAGTTCCAGGCATGAAAACTTTGGTTGATGAAGTGCATAAGGCCGGTTCCTTAATAGGCGCACAGCTTTATCATGCGGGCAGGCAAGCTACTGCCGATGTAACCGGCATACAACCAGTGGCTCCCAGCGCCATGCCATGTGCAATTTTGAATAATGATCCGCGAGAAATGGTGGAAGAAGACTTCCGTCGCATATTAGATGCATTTGTACTAGGCGCAAGGCGATCTGTAGAGATCGGATTTGATATGATTGAGCTTCATTTCGCACATGGATATTTACTGCATAGCTTTCTGTCGCCTCACAGCAACAAGAGGACGGATGAATACGGTGGGAGCCTTGAAAACCGCATGCGCTATCCTATGCAGGTTCTTGATGCCATCATTAGGGAGGTAAAGGGCAAGGTTCCTATAATTATCCGAGTGAGCATTGAAGAGTATCTTGATGATGGCCTGGGTTTTGAAGAGGCAAAACAGATTTGTCTTGTTGCGCAGGAGCATGGAATTGACGGGGTCAGCATATCAGCGGCAAGTTATGATAGTGTGGAATATATAATACAGCCAATGTTTATACCTCAAGGGTTTTTGGTGGAATACGCCAAGGAAATGAAAAAATTACTATCAGTTCCGGTTATAGTTGCAGGCAGGCTCAACAGCGCACAGCTAATAGAGGATATTATAGAAAAAGACAAAGCGGATATGGTGGCGATTGGGCGCGGTCTGATAGCCGATGAAGAGCTGGCATCTAAAATTAAAAATAAGGATTATGCATCAATTAGGTATTGCATAGCCTGTAACCAAGGCTGTATCGATAAAGTGTTTGTGGGCGAGGGGGCTCAATGTTTAGTGAATCCCAGGGCAGGATATGAGCTGACAAGAAATATAAGCAAGTCCGACCATCCTAAAAAAATTGTGGTTATAGGTGCGGGGCCGGCAGGGCTTGAAGCTGCAAGAATCTGTAAACTTCGTGGACATGATGTAACTGTATTGGATAAAGTACCAAAAGTGGGTGGGAAATTAGAGCTTCTAGCGATTCCACCTGAAAAAGATACTTTCTTAAAGTTTAGAGATTATCTATATCGGCAGATGATAGAATTGGGAATAAAATTTGAGCTAAAGGAGGTGTTATCAGCCGAAGATCTTGAACCATACAGCCCTGATGAGGTTATTGTTGCCGTTGGTGCTACCCAAATGAAGCCTCAGTTCAAGATTGCCAAAGGAGCGCATGTGGTAATGGCCGAGGATGTTTTAACAGGTGTAGAAGAGGTTGGTGAAACTGTGGCAGTAATTGGGGGTGGACTTGTTGGGGCAGAAACAGCAAAGCACCTTTGCACTCAAAATAAGGATGTACACATCATAGAGATGTTGGATGCTGTAGGTAAGGATTACGGAGCCACCTATATTGGTCATAACCTATCATTCTTAACTGAAAAAGGTGTAATCAGCCATCTGAATACTAAAGTTGTTGCTGTTGAAAAAGGTAAAGTTATTTTAGATAATGGAACAATTGCTGTAGATAGTGTTGTTGTGGCGGTTGGATATGAAGCAAATAATGCACTTGCAGAAAATTTAAAATCAAAATTTGATAGGGTATATACTATTGGAGATGCAAAGTCTCCAAGGCGTGTGTTGGATGCCACCTCCGAAGGATTTGAGTTGGCCAACCAAAACTGAAAAAGAAAGTTAATAAACCCTTCGCTTGCTAACAAATCTCAATTATATTTTATGCTGATAAATGTGGTATAATGTTGGTGCCTATACAGGATGGGGCTATGCCTGTGTAGCATGGCATATTGGAAGATATTTTGAAAAAATAATGGACCCTGCTCATCTTAGGTAAAATTGTACACACAGTATGGGGCTGGAAAGTAATAAACCACATGATTTTTAAAAGCATAAAACTCATCTTTCTTATAATAGTTCTTATGATTGCTATATGTTTTGTTATAAGTAATAATTTTTTGACGGTAACTAATTATGATTTCAAATATGCTATCTTGCCTGATTCCTTCGATGGACTCAGGATTGTTCATCTGTCGGACTTACATAGTAAAAGTTTCGGCAAGAACAATAAAAGATTGATCAGAGCAATTGAAAAACAAAAGCCCGATATTGTTGTAATGACAGGCGATATGGTGAATTCTTCTGATAATGACTATCACCTATTTATTTCCTTGGCAGGGGCCATAGCAAAGAAATACGATACTTATTTTATTGTTGGAAACCATGAGCAAAGTCTAAAGAAGGAGCAATTGCTAGGCCTTTATAACGATTTGGCCAAAGGAGGAACACATGTTCTAGACAACGACAGGGTGGCCTTAACAAAGGGCTCTGGGACCATAGAAATAGTGGGCTTATGGTTTAACCTTCGCTACTACAGTGATCAAACAAATGAATATATAAGCCACCACCGAAACGAATACTATTTTGGCACAGATAAGATGAATAAGATTATCGATGAAAAAGATGATTCTGTATTTACCATCCTTTTGACCCATAACCCAGCCTATTTTAAGACCTATGCTGATTGGGGAGCAGATTTAACATTGAGCGGACACATTCATGGCGGCATGATAAGATTGCCTTTTTTAGGGGGGATATTATCGCCTGATAGGACATATTTTCCCAAATATGACGCAGGAGATTTTGAAAAAGAGGGTAAACACATAGTTGTTAGCAGAGGTATAGGTAATGGCAATGAGGGTGTGCGTTTTTACAATCGCCCGGAGATTGTTTCTATAACACTTTGGAGGGATGAATGAAATTATCAATAGGATTAGCGCAGAATCTCAGCTTGTCGACATTGGGGTAAGTAATTCCGAGAAACGAAAAATGTATTTATTGATGATTTTGCTAGTAATTTCCTGGGGCATGGAGTATTCTTTCGCTAAACAAGCCCTTGAATTGATAGAACCCATTACACTTCTATTTCTAAAATATATTATAGGTTTTTTTCTTTTGCTTATCTTTAAACTGAGGTTAGAAGGTAAAGGATTTATTAGAAAAAAGGATATTCCTATATTCTTTTTATGCGCTTTGTTTGGAGATATAGGATACTTTTATTCGGAATACAAGGCTATGTCTTTTTTACCTGTATCACTTATCACTATTGTTTTAGCCTTTGTGCCCGTGATATCAATTTTAATTGAAAGGATAGTTTACAAAAGGCCAGTAACCAGAAAGATAATGTTAGGTATATTGGTCAGTATCCTAGGAATTCTCCTGATAATAGGTGTTGATTTCACTTATCTAGGACAAGGTAAGATGCTGGGTTATCTCTTGTCTTTTGGCGCTGTCATCATGTGGAATATTTATAACTTTATCACTGCATCACTTCATAGAAAATATGAGAGTTTAACACTTACATTGAATCAAATCATTTGTGCCCTTTTGCTTTCTTGGCCCTATGCCCTGACCCATTTGCCAGATTGGAAAGCTGTTAGCCCACCTATATTTGCCGGTGTCCTCTATCTAGGAATCATCAGCACAGCTTTATGTTTTGTTATAATGGTAAAGGCTTTACATATCTTGGGACCTACTGTAACAGCGATTTTCTCAAACTTTCTCCCTGTGACCTCAACATTTTTTGGTTGGCTTTTCTTAAGGGAAATGATTTCTCCAATACAAATACTGGGAGGCATTATTGTTATTGCCGCAGGTTTTTTCGTCATAAAGGAAAAATCTTTCCAAGACGAATCACTTCTTGGATAACTGTATCGATTCCTGTAAATATTTAAAATAACCCCTGTAATTGAAAGGCATATGGGGGTTATTTGTCAATTGAAAAATCTTGCCCCAAAGGGGTAACATAGGTAAACTTTTGATATAGATAGTGTATTGCTTTAAATTATCTTAAGGAGAAGTTTATTGAAAATACTCATCGCCGATAAGCAACCGCTAATGCGGAAAGGAATAATTGAAGCCCTTGATTTGGATAAAAAGAATCATAAAATACTAGAAGCCAACAGCCTATCTGAAGCCTTATCAATTCAGAAAACCAACCAGATTGACATAGCTTTTATAGAACTACACCTTAATGATGGCAGTGGATTTGACTTTATCAACAATATTGCACCCAATGATAATAAGCATCCTCAAATTATACTCTTGGCTGCATCTATCAGCGTTTTTGAATTCAGAAGGGCAAAGGAGCTCAATGTCGATGGCTACATCCTAAAGGAAATGGACGTCGAGGACTTGAAATACGCTTTCAATTTAATCTTAAAGGGAGAGAAATACTATCCTTATAAATTGGTGGATAAGGTTTTAAGAACTAATGATGAGGACGGAATCAGGCTACTTACAGACAGGGAAATGGATGTTTTGATTGAATTGACAAAGGGTCTAACTAACTCTCAAATAGGGAGTAACCTCTACATTTCCGAAGGGACTGCAAAAAAGCATGTGAGCAACATACTTACTAAGTTGAATATGACAAACCGTATGGAGGTCCTTGTTTATGCAAACAGGTTGTCAGGCTCACAATAATTCTAGAAATGGGCACTTATCCTTTACCGGGGGGAAAAAATGAAAAAACTATTTAGCAGGTCAGGATTAATAGTATTGATGATAGTCATAGTAGGATCCCTAGGTGTCAGTTATGCGGGTTATACTGCCATGCTAGAGACAAAAGTAGACCTTACGACGGGAAGTATGGATTTTGAATTCTGCGATTCCGATGAATTGTTTTCAATACAAATTCAAAATGGTAAAGATGGAAAGCCGGAGAAACTTAAGGCGGATATAGGCTACGGTGATAAGACCCTTATGATTTCGAACATCCAAGCAATTGATGTGTCTTTGCTAGAAGAGGGGAACCTGAGATTTATAATTCGATATGGACTAAAACCCACCGATGATAGTAGCATTTTAAAAGCAATTATCAGAAAAGAAATTGGGGGGTATGAAGATGTAAGCCTAATGCGAAACAACACGACTGGCCAATGGGTTATAAGAGGTGGACCGGATGACCAAGGTTATAAGGGAAAGGCAGCAGGTACGGTTCCAGAGGGGATTGACAAGCTTATACCTGATAGCTTGGGAGATTTCCATGTTACAGAATCATTTATAGTGGCAAAAAATGAAGAATATATGGAAGGGACCATCATATTGGACCAAGCGGAAGTGCCAGACTGGATTCTATCTGGTCCTATACCGCTTAGCCAATTAGACATATCGGACCAAACCATAGAGGAAATTATTCATGAAGATGATCTTACAATTTCCTTATATGGATTTTATAGTTTTGAGATTCCCTTGGATTTGAACCAATTTAATGGGGAGTGAACTTGTAAGATTTGAGGAAAAAGGAGTAACAATTATGAAGCGCAAAACGCTGATATTTGCTGTAGTAATAGCAGTTTCTTTGTCACTAGGAATTATATCTATTAGCTATGGATACTGGATGGATAAAATATACATTTCAGGGGATGGGGCATTTGAATATCACCTGCCTATTGAAAATGATCTCAAACTCACAGATGAAGGTATTTCTGTGGAAGAGGGCCTATCTGATCCTGATGGTGAGGAAGAAGTGACCAGAGACAATATATTGGTGGATGGTCAGGTAATTACAGAGGAGGTTGTAGAAAATCCTAAGCACCCGACAGAGAATAAACTGAATGCAGACAAGGTGGACGAAGATAAATTGGCAGGAGACAGAATTCCGCTAGAAACGGTAGTAGATGATGGAAGTCAATTACAATAGGTATAAAAAAATAAGCCTTTTGCTGGGACTTATTTTTGTCCTCATAACTTTTTCCCATTTGCTCCTGGGAAAATTTTTTACTGATTCATATTTTTTAAACAGGAAGTTGGCACCAATTATTTGGTCTTGTTTTTTTCTACTTGTTGTCCTTTACATACCTAAGGTGCATCCTTTGGGAAAGCTCTCAAAAAGAGAGACTATCCTCACCGAGGCAATTGTGTGTTCTGTAATCTTCATTGGGGCGAAAATCCTGCTTGCATCCATACTTGGACAGTTGGGAGGCAGCCCCTACGACCTATCAGCAAAGGGGATATTGGCTAATCTGTTTTTTATCCTTCCCCCCTTAGCTGGGAGAGAGCTAGTGAGAAGTTATATATTGGCTAGCTATTGCCATAAGGCCAATCTTAAAATATTTATCCTAGTAACATTAGCGATGACTTTCTTAAGTTTGAATTTTTCAAAGCTTAGCTATGGGAATGGAATGGAAGATACGGCAATATACCTGGCCACAGAGCTGGGTCCAAAGCTGGGCATCAATATTATGCTTTCCTACCTTGCCCTTTATGGGGGCCCCCTAGCTGCAATCCTATACATTTTCCTACAGGAAATATTCCATTGGGCTTCGCCTATAATATCTTCTCTCAATTGGCTGGCTGAAGGGGCTGTATCCATACTGATTCCTGTGGCAAGCATCATGTTTATTATAGGTAAATATGAAAATCCGAGAAGTGGGGCTAAGGCAGAGAGGGCCCACAAAAAAGGGATGAAAGGTAGCCTGGGATGGATGTTTACAGCGGTATTTTCAATTGTCCTTCTCTGGTTCGTAGTAGGTGTTTTTCCTATTATGCCTTCTGTAATTGTCACAGGCAGCATGGAGCCCATCATGTATCCCGGTGATGTAGTCTTGTTAAAGCAGATACAGAAGGAGGAGCAGCTAGCAGTCCTATCACAAGGTGACATAATACAGTTCCAAAGGGATGATATTCGCATAACCCACCGAATTATTGAAATCATTGACGATGGCCTAGGTAACCTAACCTATAGGACAAAAGGGGATAACAATTCAATAGAGGACAGCAGCCCGGTTCACCCTAATGACATAAAGGGGACATTGGTTCAGGTGCTTCCTAAGATTGGTTATCCTACCCTGCTGATTAAAAGCAGAAATAGTGGCAGGGACGATGTGGAATTCTAGCCTCTACCCCAAAAGTAGTATGTTAATGGGCCGGTGGAGGGTCACAATTGTAGCCTTTGGGGCAATTATTTGACCGGTGGTCCGAGTGTATAATATTTATAGGTTAAAAAATATTTTTTAATAAAAGGAGAAACAAAATGAAGAAGAAAGTATTAGTGAGTGTCCTTGCATGTGCCCTTCTGTTCCTAGGTATGGGGTACGCCTACTGGACCGACAGCCTGCAGGTAGACACTTCAGTATCCACCGGGGAATTGGATGTAAAATTTGTAGACTTGGGAGTAATGGGAGTCTACGGTAACGATTTCGATGGCGTCGATTTCGAGGGAGCTAAGTGGACCATATTTGACGGCATTGACCCTGCATTAGCTGGGAGTTTTTTCGCAATGGATGGAGCAAGGTGGAACACAAAGACTAATTACAACATCCTTGCAGATCAAGACGATTTGGTTGCTTACAAAGACAGAGTTGCTGGCTATACCAAAACGGATTTCGATGCCGTGCTTGTTGATGGGCAAGAGCTAGAAGAAGGTATTTCTGACTATATCGTCGGCACAATAGCCTCTGACAAAATCGAAATAGACATCACAGATATTTACCCCGGTTATGCCCAACTGTTTAGGGCTGATATTGTGAATCCCGGAACCCTAGCTGCAAAGCTCAGCGGTGTGAGTGTAGTTCCAACATCAGCATATGATAAGTATATGCGTAACATGATAGGCGTATCCCTTGAGGTCCTTAGGGAAGATGGAAATACTGGGGTAGTTAACCTCCTCGAAGGAGTTGAGGATGGTATATTCGAAGTTGGAGGGAAAAAATTCATTCGCCTTTCGGCCTTAGATAAGGCTAATAAAGAAATTGGAGCTGATAATATTCTTCGCCTCTATCCTGCAAATAGTAATATGGATGATGATCAGTGGAGAATGGATCTATTCGTGGGTGTCGCCATGGATCCTGACTACGAAGGAAACTGGACTTCAGGTCACTGCGGCAAGACCGGCGGCAAAGACGATAGCCTTACTCAAAATAATAATGCATCCTTTGCAATTAAACTTTGTTGGGATCAGTTTAACACAGAAGCCCAACCACAATAACTTATCATCAAATTTTTCGCTATATTTCGGGTGCCTTGGATTTCAGGGCACCCAATTTACAGTATATATGGATCCCTAAATGTCAATTGCCAGTAGGAAATTCACCGCCTAATGGAAAAGATTATAAAGGAAGAGATAAGAATGAAACTCACCCTACATAAGAGGACGAAAAAATATATTATAGGTGCTTTGGTAATAGCCTTCTGCTTTACCGGCTACCATGTATACAGGGCCTTGGATGATGAAAAAATAAGTATTGAAGAAAAAACAATCTTTGAATATAGTTGCCGGTCTACAATCGACTATAAAGTCGCCCTTCATCCCAATGAACTTTACCCAGATAATATTTTAGGAGAGGATGGTCACTACAGCAAACGCCTGATGGATTACATTGGGGCGGAATTTAATCTGGAGTACACCAGTAGCGAACCTACACCCATAAAGGGTGAGTATCAGGTGGTGGCCAGGGTTAACGGGTATCAAGGGCAAACGACAAGCAAATCCGTTTATTGGTCAAAATCATTTCCCCTAACAAAGCTAGTAACAATTTCGCAAGAAGGAACCAGCATAGGACTAAAGGAGAAAGTTAACTTTGACTTGAAAGAATACGATTCCTTCTGTGTTATGGCTAAGGAAATGACAGGAATGAATGTTTCCAATGAAGTGATTGTGGAACTTGTAGGAAGCATAAGCATTGATAGGGATGGTCAAAGCATTCCCATAGATTTTTCCCCCTATATCCGAATACCCCTGCTAGAGGATGTATTTCAAATTGAAAAAGGGGCTGGGGAGCCTGTAGAGTCAGTAATAACCGAGAAAATAGAGACTATAGTGCCCTACAACCGAACTAAGGTATCCCTTTTGGTAGTTTCAATGCTTATTCTCCTAACGGCAATGTCCATATTTGCATTCCTGGTAAAAGAGCCCGATGAATTTGCCATGCTTAGGAAGAAAAACAAGGGCCTGCTTAAAAATTATGGAAGCAGAATGGTAGCCATGCACGAGATGCCTGATTTTAGGTTCAATCGATATTTTCAAGTCCACAGCATGAAGGATATGATTAAGATTTCAGATGAGGTGCAAAAGCCAATCATCTATGTTCCCGACGATAGTATCGCACTCAGAAACAGCGAAATATATATAATCGACGAAAACAACCTTTATCGTTGGAATTCGGCTTAAAATCTTAAATATGTAAAAGGGCAGTGCGGTTGTTCCTTTGATGGCGCTAATAGTTTCACTAATCCCAAATAGGCAGAGCGATGGATCCCTTTATGGAACTAGCCGCTGCTACAGCAGGGGAAGCTAGGTATATCTCAACGGAGGACGGTCCCATTCTTCCTAAAAAATTTCTGTTGTTTGTTGCCAAAATTCGTTCCTTTTCTGCTAAGATTCCTCCAGCTCTACCGCAGCAAAGACCGCAACCAGGGTGGGTTATAATTGCACCTGCTTCTGCTAGGATTTTCAGATATCCTGCTTTG
>CAZMMB010000035.1:0-432 GCA_964567325.1 uncultured Oscillospiraceae bacterium | reverse complement strand
GGGGTTACGATTAATCGAACCCGGTTAGAAATTTTTTTATTCGCCAGGATTTCTGCTGCAATCTTCAAATCTTCCAAGCGACCGTTAGTGCAAGAACCTATGAAAACCTGGTCTATTGGGAGACCCTCTAATTCTTCTACAGGTTTGATTTTGTCCACACAGGGAGGGCAGGCTAGGACAGGTCTGAAATCTTCTGCCTTGTAATTAATATCTTTTGCATAAGTTCCGTCTTCATCACCGCTTATATCAGGGATTTTAGAAAAATTTAGCTGGCAAAATTCTGCTGTCTTTTCATCGGGGGCAAAGATAGCACATTTAGCCCCAGCTTCTACGGCCATGTTTGCCATTGTCATCCTTGAATCAATGGACATTTCTGAAATGGTGCTTCCTCGAAACTCCAGCGCCATATAATTAGCACCGTCAGCCCCCAAA
>CAZMMB010000034.1:0-10382 GCA_964567325.1 uncultured Oscillospiraceae bacterium | reverse complement strand
CTGAAATTGAAGCACATTTAGCGCTTTGTGAAGACTGCCGGGAATATTTTTTAAGACTCATCGATGAGACTGATATAAAAGTTGCCCAGGATAAGATTCCTTTGGATTTTACCGATGCATTGATAAATAGAATAAATCAACCTGCTCCTGTATCTTTCACCTTTTATCTTGCCTATCAAATCCACCAGGGGCATTGCGATTCTAGCAGATGCATTTTTTCCGCTGGTACCAATAATAATAGCACCTGACAAGTTTTTACCGTAGCATGAAATGTACGCCCTAACCAGTAGGGAACCCATGCTGTGACCAAGGAGAAAATAGGGCAAAGCACCATATTTCTCCTTCATTATCCTTGTCAGCAGGTGGAGGTCATCTACCATGTTGATCCACCCCTTCGCTTCCCCGAAATAGCCTAGATCCTCATGGGAAGAAGCAGTGTTACCATGCCCTAAGTGGTCGTTACCGCATACTATAAATCCATTCTCAGTAAGGAACCCAGCAATTTCCTTGTATCTCCCAATATGTTCTGCCATTCCATGGGCTATTTGAACGATGCCTACAGGAGGTCTATTGGGAATATAAACCTGGTAGCTAACTGAATCCCCTCCATTGCTGCTGAGAAAAAAATCTTTTTCTAGGGTATACAAGATTTCACCTCCAGATTAAATTCCAACAATCCCCTTATACCTCAACAAGCCAAGCAAAATCATCCTTAACTTTTCCTAGTTGTATGGAAGTTATCTCATCATAAAGTCTTTGTGAGATAGGTCCTATTTCACCATTATTAATGATAATTTCCTTCCCCTCCCAATTCAATTGGCCCACGGGCGAAATGACCGCTGCTGTTCCGGTAGCGAAGACTTCTTCTAATTTTCCCTCAACCCAGGAATCATATACTTCCTGAATGCTTATTCTTCTTTCGACAATCGGTTTCCCCCATTTTTTCAAGAGCCTTATTACAGAATCCCTTGTTATACCCGCCAAAATACTGCCAGTCAACGAAGGTGTAATAACTTCCCCGTCTATTACAAAAAATGCGTTGGATGTGCCGATTTCCTCAATATATTTTCTCTCCACTCCATCCAGCCATATTACCTGGGTAAAACCTTTTTCTGCCGCTTCAAGTTCTGATTTTAATCCAACGGCATAGTTACCTCCCATTTTAATAGAACCTGTTGATCCAGGTACAGATCTGACATACTTGTCCTCAACATAAATTTTAGTTGGGGCAAGACCTCCCGCATAGTAAGATCCTACCGGGGATAATATTATCATAAAAAGATACTCATGCGATGCTCTTACTCCCAAAAAGGGTTCTGATGCAATTATGAAGGGACGAACGTATAGGGAAGTCCCTTGGCCGTCTGGAATCCAATCCCTATCTAGGTCCACCAAAGCCTTTACAGCTTTAGTTAACAAACCCTCCTCTAGGGGCGGTATACATAAGCGTTCACATGAGCTTGCAGCTCTTTTATCATTCATATCAGGTCTAAACAGCAATACTTTTCCATCATCTGTTTTATATGCTTTCATACCCTCAAACATCTCTTGGGCATAATGGAATACAGCTGCAGCCGGTTCTAGACACAAGGGTCCATAGGGTACTATCCTCCCATCATGCCAGCCCTTATCTTTATGGTAATTCATAATAAACATATGATCTGTGAAAACGGTCCCAAAAGATAGATCTTTGGGGTCCGGTTTTTTCTTTGGGTTTGCTGTCTTTTCAATTTGGAACTGATTGGGCATAATCTCTTCACCTCTTCTTTATATTTTTATACTAAACTCTTCTATTAGTCCATTTTTTAAATCCCACAATTCTTTTGATAAATCTACATAGTATTCGTGGGGGTTTTCAAATCTCAATATCTCATCCCAAAGGGTGGATATCTGATTCTTGCAATATCTTCTAACCTCCTCTAATGAGGGTAATTTATAAACCAGCCTGCCTTTTTCATATATAGGTACCCTTAGGTTTTTGGCCTCAAAATTAGAAACAATTTTTCTCTTCCATATAAACTGTGGGTCGAATATTTCATAATCACTACCGCTGGGTATGTTTTCATGGTCTAAAGTGATTACATCAGCTATGGCCTTTTTGCTATCCCTATCATAGAGACGGAATAAGGTTTTGAATCCTGGATTTGTGATTTTTTCGATATTTTCGCTAATCTTTATCTTGGGTATGATTTGTCCATTCTTCTCAACAGCCACCATTTTGTAAACTCCCCCGAAGACAGGCTCTGAACGGGCGGTTATCAACCGCTCGCCTACACCGAAGGAGTCAATCTTGGCCCCTTGGTTTATCACATCCCTTATCAAATGCTCATCAAAAGAATTTGATATTACAATTTTACAATCCGGAAATCCGGCTTCGTCTAACATAGCTCTCGCCCGCTTAGTCAGATAGGTTACATCACCGCTGTCTATGCGAATACCCATGTTTTTTGGTTTTACTTCCTTAAATACCTTAATGGCGTTTGGAACCCCAGACTTAAGCACATTGTATGTGTCCACTAAAAGAACACAGTTTTCTGGATATAGTTCCGCGAATGCCTTAAAGGATTCATACTCACAGTCAAACATCTGTACCCAGCTATGGGCCATTGTTCCTAGGGCTGGTATGCCAAACTCTGTATCCGCTATGGTACATGAGGTCCCTATACATCCTCCTATATAAGCTGCCCTGGCACCATAGATGGCGCTGGAAGCCCCGTGGGCCCTTCGGGTGCCAAATTCCATTATGCTTCTACCTTTTGCTGCCCGTACAATACGGCTAGCCTTAGTCGCTATTAAACTCTGATGGTTTATTATCAAGAGCAACATGGTTTCGATAAATTGGGCCTGAATTACAGGTCCCCTTACCGTAACTACCGGCTCGTTAGGGAAAATCGGAGTTCCTTCAGGAATTGACCATACATCGCATTGAAATTTAAAATCTTTTAGATATTGTAAAAATTCTTCACTACACTTTCCCCTTTTTCTTAAGTAATCTAAATCTTCTTCTTCAAAGCTAATATTTTCAAGATAATGTATAATCTGTTCTAGGCCAGCGACAATGGCAAATCCACCCCCATCAGGAATCCTTCTGAAGAAGACATCAAAATAGCCAATTCTGTCCCCTAGTCCCTTTTCAAAGTATCCATTTGCCATAGTTAATTCATAGAAATCTGTAAGCATAGTCAAATTTAATCGTTCTATCATAAAGCCAGCACCCTTTCCCGTGTTTTAATGAATGTGAACGGCTATTGAAAACAATTGTATCATATTTTCTCTTCCTTCAAAACCCTTTTCAAATATTCACCAGTATACGATCCCTCAATTTCAGTCAGCTCCTCCGGCGTACAATTAGCTATCAACCGACCTCCCCTGTCCCCTCCTTCAGGTCCTAAATCAACAATTCTATCCGCGGTCTTAATTACCTCAAGGTTATGCTCAATCACCACTACTGTATTTCCCATATCCACCAATCGCTGCAAAACTTGAATCAGTTTGTCCACATCAGCAAAGTGAAGACCGGTAGTGGGTTCATCTAAAATGTAAAGGGTTCTTCCTGTACTCCTTTTAGAAAGCTCTGTTGCCAGCTTGACCCTTTGGGCTTCTCCTCCAGAAAGCTGGGTCGAGGGTTGTCCCAGTTTAATATAGCCTAAACCCACCTCTTCCAAAGTCATTAATTGGCGGGTGATTGTAGGTATGTTCTGGAAAAACTCTAACCCTTCTGAGACATTCATGTTCAAGACATCGTAGATGTTTTTTCCTTTGTATTTCACTTCTAAGGTTTCCCGGTTATATCTTTTGCCCTTACAAACCTCACAAGGAACATAAACATCGGGAAGGAAATGCATTTCTATTCGTATTATGCCATCACCCCTGCAAGCCTCGCACCTGCCCCCTTTTACATTGAAACTAAAACGACCCTTGCCAAACCCCCTCAGCTTGGCCTCTGGTAGTTGGGCAAACAATTCTCTTATGTTTGTAAAAACGCCTGTATAGGTAGCGGGATTTGATCGGGGTGTCCGCCCTATAGGAGATTGGTCTATGCTTATAGCTTTATCTATATTGTCTAAACCTTTGATTTCCTTGCAAGACCCTTTCCTGCCCTTTCGATTATATATATTAGCCGCAAGATTCTTAAATAAAACCTCATTTATGAGACTACTTTTCCCAGAACCTGACACGCCGGTAACACAAACAAACTCCCCCAAAGGTATTTCAACATCTATGTTCTGAAGGTTGTTTTCTAATGCTCCGATAATCTGGATTGCTTTTCCATTACCCCTTCTCCGTACTGGTGGGACGGGAATTTTCTTGTCGCCCTTCAGGTAGCTACCTGTAATGGATGATGATGAGGCCTTAATTTCGTCAATGCTACCCTGGGCCACGACCTCCCCTCCATGAATTCCCGCGCCAGGTCCTATATCAATTATATGGTCAGCCTCATACATGGTTTCTTCGTCGTGTTCAACCACTATAAGGGTATTTCCCATATCAGTGAGATTGCGCAGTGTCTTGAGTAGCTTTGCATTGTCCTTCTGATGTAATCCTATGCTGGGCTCATCCAGAATATAGAGGACGCCCACTAGGCCTGAGCCTATCTGGGTTGCCAGTCTTATCCTCTGTGACTCCCCACCAGAAAGGGACCCTGATGCCCTGGATAAGGTGAGGTAATCTAAACCTACATTGATTAAAAATCCCAATCTGCCAATGAGTTCCTTGATAATTTGCCTTGCCACGGCCCTGTCTCTTTCCGAAAGATCCATCCCTTGCACAAATTCGGATGCCTTCCTCACAGATAAGTCCGAGAAATCGGCAATGTTAATACCTCCCACTCTTACAGCTAGGACTTCAGGCCTTAGGCGCTTGCCTCCACAAGTTGGACAGGTAACCACAGTCATATACTGCCTCATCTTTTCTTTTATGAAGTCAGAATATGTTTCCTGGTACCTTCTTTCAAGATTGTTTATTACTCCCTCAAAGGGGTGGTTTCTGAAGGATTCCGACCCATTATTCCTACTCACATAATAGTACTTTAACTTACGACTGCCGGTACCATAAAGTAGTTCCTTCTTGAACTTGTCCGGGAGCTCCTTGTAGGCCAGGTTGATGTCTACCCCGTTATCCTCAGCCAGGGCATCAATCATCTGCCGGTAGAAACTGCTTACATCCATAGAGGCAAAGACATTTGCCAAAGCCCCCTGGGGAATTGATAAATCCTGTCTAGGCACTATTAAATCCGGATCGATTTTCTCTAAAAAACCCAGGCCACTGCAATCAGGACAAGCCCCGAAAGGACTGTTAAAGGAAAACATTCTAGGCTCCAGCTCTTCAATGCTGACCCCATGATCCGGGCAAGCCAGCTTAGTACTAAAGACCAGCTCTTCCCCCTCTTCTTTTACCACCAGCAAGAGACCGTCTCCATGGGATAGGGCCAATTCTATGGATTCGGCTAGTCGGCTTTCAGCCCCCTCCCTGACAACTATTCTGTCGACCACTATTTCAATGGTATGCTTGAAATTTTTCTCCAGTTTAATGTCTTCTTCCGCCAAAAGATAAATTTCTCCATCTACCCTTACCCGGGTAAAACCCTCTTTGCGAATCCTGGCTATCACTTTTTCGTGTAGGCCTTTTCTTTCCCTAATAACAGGCGCCAGAATCATAAGCCTAGTGCCTGCGCTAAGCCCCATCAACCTATCTACAATCTGATCTACAGTCTGACTTGATATTTCCCTTCCACACACAGGACAATGAGGAATACCTATTCTAGCATACATCAACCTTAAATAATCATGGATTTCTGTAACCGTTCCAACTGTTGACCTGGGATTCTTGCTTGTGGTTTTTTGGTCTATTGAAATGGCAGGTGAAAGACCCTCTATATATTCTACATCCGGTTTTTCCATCCTGCCTAGAAACTGCCTGGCATATGAGGAAAGACTCTCCATATACCGCCTTTGGCCCTCCGCATAAATCGTATCGAAAGCCAGAGATGATTTGCCTGAACCGGAAATACCTGTTAGCACTATCATCTTATCCCTGGGTATAATTACATCTATATTTTTCAAATTGTGCTCGTTAGCACCCTTTATAACTATCTTGTCTGACATTTATCGCTTCCTCTATCTATATCTATCTGAACATGGTCAAATCCTGGCCAGTTCCTAAAGTTTCACCTTGTATTCAAAGACCTTGTCCCTAAGCTGTGCAGCCCGCTCGAATTGTAAATCTTCCGCAGCCTGCCTCATCTGTTTTTCCAAAAGCCTTACATAATCCCCTAATTCTTTCTTGGTCAATTCAAGGGGACTTTTACCATGATAATATTCCTCTGTTTCCTCCATGGCCTTGGTAGCTTCAATAACATCCCTAATCGATTTTTCTATGGTTTTAGGGGTGATGCCATTTTCCCTATTGTAATTTTCTTGAATATCTCTCCTACGTTTTGTTTCATCTATCGCCCTTGCCATTGCCCTGCTTATGCCATCTGCATACATTATCACTTTGCCATTGGAATTCCTCGCTGCACGGCCACAGGTCTGGATTAAAGAGGTCTCAGTCCTCAGAAATCCCTCCTTATCTGCATCTAGTATAGCTACCAAAGCTACCTCAGGCAGGTCTAGCCCTTCCCTTAGAAGGTTTATACCAACTAGCACATCAAAGACCCCTAACCTCAGGTCACGAATTATCTCCATCCTTTCTAGAGTTTCCACTTCAGAGTGAAGATATCTAACTTTAATTCCCACATTTTTCAGATAATCAGTCAGGCTCTCCGACATTTTTTTCGTTAATGTAGTTACAAGGACCCTTTCCCCTCCAGAAACTACCCTATTGATTTCTCCAATGAGATTGTCGATTTGCCCCTGGCTTTCCCTAACTTCTATTTCCGGATCTAAAAGTCCCGTAGGCCTTATAATTTGCTGGGCCACAAGCCCTTGGCTTTTCTCCCTTTCATAGTCAGCAGGCGTGGCACTAACGTAGACTATCTGTCTAACCTTTTCTTCAAACTCATTAAAAGACAAAGGCCTGTTATCCAAAGCCGAAGGTAGCCTAAAGCCATAGTCTACTAAATTCATCTTTCTCGACCGGTCCCCTGCCCACATTCCCCGCAATTGTGGAATCATAACATGGGACTCATCAACTATTATCAGGAAATCATCGGGAAAATAGTCAATCAGGGTATAGGGTTGGCTACCGGGAGCGAGACCATTGATATGCCTTGAATAATTTTCTATCCCCTTGCAACTGCCCACCTCACGCAGGAGCTCCACATCATATCTAGACCTTTGCTCCAGCCTCTGTGCCTCAACCAGCTTGCCCTGGTCTTTGAACCATTTTACCCTTTCTCCTAGTTCAATTTCGATACTGCTTATTGCCCTTTCCATATTCTCTTTTGAAGTTACATAATGAGAGGCGGGAAATATGGACACATGGTTTCGCAAGCCGATGATCTCACCAGTGATAGGGTTTATCTCCTTGATATTTTCTATTTCGTCACCATATAGTTCAACTCTGATGGCTTCCTCTGCCCCAGCAGGATAAATATCAACAATATCCCCCCTAACCCGAAAATTACCCCTAATAAAATTCAGGTCGTTCCTCCCATACTGTATGTCAACCAGCTTCCTAAGCAATTCATTTCTATCCTTCACCATTCCCGGCCTTAAAGATAGGACCTGATTCTCATAGTCCACCGGGCTTCCTAACCCGTATATGCAGGATACGCTGGCAACTATTATAACATCCTCGCGCTCCGCCAAAGCTGCCGTTGCGGAGTGCCTCAATTTATCTATTTCATCATTTATATCTGAATCCTTTTCGATATATAAATCTGTGCTAGGCACATAAGCCTCCGGTTGATAGTAATCATAATAGCTGACAAAGTATTCAACAGCATTATCAGGAAAAAATTCCTTAAATTCACCGCACAGCTGGGCCGCTAAGGTTTTGTTATGGGATATAACCAAAGTGGGTTTCTGAATTCGTTCTATAACGTTAGCCATTGTAAATGTCTTACCTGATCCGGTAACCCCAAGCAGGGTCTGATGCTTTACCCCACCCTTTATTCCATCGACAAGCTGTTCAACGGCTTGGGGCTGATCACCTGTTAGTCTATAATCAGATACTATTTTAAACATGAGATTAGCCTCTTTCTGCGATGGGCACATATTCCCTCATGGCTTGGGCATTGATATAGGCAGGTCGAACAATTTTCCCCCCAGCAACCATCTCTTCCAATCTGTGGGCGCACCATCCGGAAATTCGTGAGGCTGCAAATACAGGAGTTGCAATATCCAATGGTATGTTGAGGGCGCTATAAACAAAACCCGAATAGAGGTCTACATTCGCAGGCATAGGACGTTCCACCCCTTTTATTTCTTTATAAAGCAAGGCCCCGTGATTTTCAATAAAATCGTAGAGCATGAAATCATCCATAAGCCCCTGTTCTTCGGCCAACTTTTTGGCCATCTTTTTCAGTAGACTAGCCCTAGGGTCAGACAGGGTATACACTGCATGCCCAAGTCCATAAATTAAACCGGTACCGTCAAAGGCCTGCCCTTTCAGCAATTTAATGAGATATTCCTCCACCTGCTTGTGCTTTGTAATATCTCTAACATTTTTCTTTAAATCATTGATCATACTGATAACTTCTACATTGGCACCGCCATGCTTAGGACCTTTTAATGAGCCTACCGCAGCTGCAATGGCTGAATAAGTATCCGTTCCCGTTGAGGTTACTACATGGGTAACAAATGTCGAGTTATTGCCGCCTCCGTGCTCTGCATGGAGAATCATGCTTAAATCCAAGGTCTTAGCCTCTATATCCGTATACTCACCCGTAGGACGAATCATCCTAAGTATATTTTCAGCCGTGCTTTTTTCAGGATCTGCCTTGTGGAGATGAAGGCTTTCATCGTTATAGTAGGATCTTTTTGCCTGAAATCCATAGGCAATCAATGATGGAAAATACCCAATAAGGTCTATGGACTGCCTCAGGACATTAGGGACCGAAAGATCATCGGGTGAATCATCATAAGAATATAGGGCGAGGACGCTCCTTGCTAGTTTGTTCATTACATTCCTGCTTGGGGCAACCAAAATCATATCTCTAGGGAAGCCATTGGGCAGGTTGCGTCGGGAAGCCAGTTTTGCACAATATGCATCCAGCTGTTCCTTATTAGGCAAGGTTCCAAAGAGCAAAAGATAGCTGGCCTCTTCATAGCCAAAGCGGTTTTCTTTTATAACATTTTCCACAAGATCATGTAAATCTATGCCCCTATAATATAACTTACCTTCAATGGGGACTTTTTCATCTTTTTCATTGGTTGCATAACCTATCACATCTCCAACCCTGGTCATGCCTACCACTACCCCGGTACCGTTGGCATTCCTCAAGCCTCTTTTTACATCATATTTCTTATATAGCTCTTTTTCTATATGGTTGTTATATGCTAGCTGTTTGGACATAGCATCGATGAACTCTTTCCCCTTATTATACTTTCCCAACCTATTCCTCCTTGCAGCAATAATATAAAAAATGACACCACACATTGCAGTATCACCGAATTACATGATTTTTCAGTAGTCTTTTGGAACTGGCGTGCACATGAACATAATAATTATATATTAGTGGCCAAGGCATTACAAGCTCTTTTCCATATTAAAAATTATATGGAGTAACAATTATACCTCCCCGGGAGGTCTAGGGGAGGTATACTGAATTATCTTTTTCATGAAGTTTGCTAAAACTCTCTTTTAATCATTCAGCTCCTTCCAACTCGGCGGTTTCTTTACCTAGGGCATTGAAAATCAAATACAGGATGAAGACTATGGGGGTTATGATTATTATTCCATATTCCTGCCAAAGCTCAAGCTCTCCTATTTTTATGACATAGATATCCATATCCTCTATGTAAGTTCCAAAGAAGTTAGTCCATATGTACCATACTATTGAGGCAAAGAAGCCAAATGCCGTAGCAACAGTCCCGGCTATTTTCTTAGGTGCTTTCTTGGAAAATGTTCCAAAATAGACAGGAATGATACATGTAGTGATTATTATAGTTGCCTGGAATACCCATACTTCCATTATCCGGTCAAAGAAAAAGGCTAGGGTAAGTGAGAAGGCCGCAGATATCAACACACCTATCTTTGTCATTCTTTCAGTTTTTTCCTGGCTGGCATCGGGGTTAATGACCCCCTTATAGATATCAAATCCTATTACACCTCCAGCCACAAGGAAGTAGGAGTCAGCAGTGGACATGGCAGCTGAAAATACTCCGGCTATAAACAAGCCCAATACACCTACAGGCAAATATTGCCCCGCTATGGCAAATAGTGCTTCATTTGGAGCCACGTCCTCCGGTATTATTGCCAGACCTATAGCTGCGGCT
>CAZMMB010000033.1:0-10481 GCA_964567325.1 uncultured Oscillospiraceae bacterium | reverse complement strand
AAATAATTTCTTTTCATAATAATATAGTTTATCCCATTTGGCCCTCTTCAACAACCATTTTTAAAAGAAACCTAGCAATCAACACAAGCGGCTGGCATACAAGCTCAGGAACCGGTGAATCTACAGTATTCAAAAGGACACTTCTGCCATCTTATAAAATGGCAGAAGTGTCCTTTTATCTATTCTCTTGCAATTTTTACGGGTGATTACATCATGCCCATTCCGCCGCCGCCCATGGGTGGCATTGGGGGTGTCTCCTCCTCGATATCTACAACACCGGCTTCTGTGGTTAGAAGCATTGCAGACACAGAGGCTGCGTTTTGAAGTGCGGACCTGCTGACCTTTGCAGGGTCTACTATTCCAGACTTCATCATGTCCTCATATTTTTCATTTGTTACATTAAATCCAACGCCTACATCTTCCGTTTTAACCCTTGAAACTACAACCGAACCTTCCATTCCTGCATTCTCAGCAATCTGCCGGATGGGTTCCTCTAAGGCCCTCATAATTATGGAAGCACCGGTTTTCATATCGCTTTCTAAGCTATCAACATAGTCGGAAACCGAAGGGATGACATTGATAAAGGCAACTCCACCACCAGACACTATGCCTTCCTCAACAGCTGCTCTAGTAGCATTTAAAGCATCCTCTATTCTAAGCTTCCTTTCCTTCAGCTCTGTTTCTGTTGCTGCACCTACCTGTATAACGGCTACGCCACCAGAAAGTTTCGCCAATCTCTCCTGCAATTTTTCCCTGTCAAAATCAGAAGTTGTTTCCTCAATCTGAACCTTAATTTGGGCAATTCTTGCCTGAATATCCTCGGATTTACCAGCACCGTCTACAATAACAGTATCTTCCTTGTTTACCTTTACTGTTGCAGCTGTTCCCAGCATATCTAAAGTCGCTTCTTTAAGGTCATAGCCTAATTCATCTGAAATTACAGTTCCGCCTGTTAAGGTTGCTATATCCTCCATCATAGCCTTTCTTCTATCGCCAAATCCAGGAGCCTTTACAGCAACACATTCGAAGGTGCCTCTGAGCTTGTTGACAACTATTGTTGCCAGGGCTTCGCCTTCAACATCCTCTGCAATAATAAGGAGCTTTTTGCCCTGTTGCACAATCTGTTCTAATATAGGAAGAATATCCTGGATGTTAGTGATCTTTTTATCTGTTAGCAGGATGTATGGATTCTCTAGGACTGCTTCCATTTTTTCTGCATCGGTAACCATGTATGCTGATAGGTAGCCCCTATCAAACTGCATACCTTCAACCACCTCAAGGGTTGTACCCATAGACTTGGATTCCTCAACAGTTATTACGCCGTCTGTTCCCACCTTTTCCATGGCGTCAGCTATCAAGCTGCCGATTTCATCCTCACCGGCAGAAATTGATGCTACCTGGGCAATTTCGTTTTTACCTTCAACAGGTATTGAAATGTCCCTTATTTTGTTTACCGCTACATCTACTGCCCCCTGAATACCCTTTTTCAAAATCATGGGGTTTGCACCAGCTGCAACATTTTTAAAGCCTTCTCTGATAATAGCTTGGGCCAATAGGGTAGCTGTGGTGGTTCCGTCACCTGCTACATCATTGGTCTTGGTTGCCACTTCTTTAACCAGTTGGGCACCCATATTTTCAAAAGCATCTTCCAGTTCTATTTCCCTTGCAATCGTAACACCATCATTAGTAATTGCGGGGCTTCCATATTTCTTATCAAGGAGTACATTTCTCCCCTTGGGCCCTAAGGTAATCTTTACTGTATCTGCCAATCTATCTACTCCGGTAAGCAATTTCCTTCTTGCTTCCTCGCCATAATTAATCTCTTTTGCCATCTTACATCTTCCTTTCTTAACCCTTATTTTCCGATAATTATACTATTGCTAATATGTCCCTCTGCGATACTATGGTGTACTCTTCATCCTCATATTTTATCTCGGTACCTGCATATTTTGAGAAGATTACTACATCTCCAACTTTGACTTCCATTTTTACCTCTTTGCCCTCTACAAGGCCACCCGGACCTACTGCCATGACCTCGGCCATCTGAGGTTGTTCCTTTGCCTGACCCGGAAGCACAATACCGCTTTTTGTTTTCTCCTCTGCTTCCAATCTCTTGATGACAACTCTGTCGCCTAATGGTTTGATGTTCATTCCCAAATCTCCTTCCATCTTGTTATATTAATTTTTAATCGTCTTTGTTAGCACTCGGCCTTACGGAGTGCTAACAATAATTTAATACACTCTCCAAAGAATGTCAATAGTTTTTCCAATATTTTTAATTTTAATCTTACAAGCCTTACTTTATACCCCTGACATCAATATCTACACCTATGACATTAAAGGCCGTCATAGCCTCAACCTGGCCTGTAACTTTAACTTGGATTTCGCGAGCCACATCAATGATTTTATTTCCGTATTTCATGATAACCACCATTACTATACGAACACCCTCGTCCCTGCCCTCCACAAAAACCCTTATGACAGCATCTACCCCTAGTATCCTTCCGCTGATGTATGTGGCTATATCGATAATAACTTTATCAGAAAGATCATAGTCCCCTAGATAACTGAAGGTGGGCCGGACCACAGTTTTTTCAGCATAAGTTGTCCCACCACCCCATATGCGAAAAATTCTCAGGGGATCAAGAAAGTAACCGGAAAACTGCCTTTTTATCTGGAATGTTGGAGCCGGTATAACATGCTTGCCTAGTTCCCTCCGCTGCTTATTCGCTATCTCCCTTTGATCTTCTGTGGTAATCTCTTCTATGGGTATAAACCTTTGAAATTCAGGCAGGCCCAACCGTACCCCTATTTTCTCTACCATCGCTTTAGATGTACCCAGTATCAATATGCTAGGTGGCTTAAGCTGATTAATCTTATCCCTAACCTCCATGCAGTGACTATCATCAATAAAAAGTGCTGTCTTTATGGCTTTTATTTTCGTACTTTGACGCTTAGCAGAAATACCAGCCATCACCTGATTGCCATAGATAAAAAGACCATCATCAATAATCGCCTCTAAACCCAATTCCTTGCACAAGTTCATGGCATGATAGCTTTTACCAGTTCCGCTTTTACCATATAACCCATAAATCCTCATGAAACACCCCTTAAAAAGCTTGTTAATTAATCTACGCTCTGCTATAATTATGTTCGGCTGGGCAAATCGATATTCAAAATGACTTGTTCGGCATACAATACATAAAGGAGGAAACGATTATGGCTTATTTTATCGAAGATACCTGCATTGCTTGTGGTGCATGTGTTCCCGAATGCCCTACAGAAGCGATATCGGAAGGTGATCCTATTTATATCATCGACCCGGATCAATGCATCGATTGTGGTGCCTGTGCCGATGTATGCCCGACAGATTCTCCTGTTCCCAAATAGGTTGTCATCATATACAAGTATCAATAACCGTTTCCTAGGAAACGGTTATTTTCATTCTACCCTATTTTGTATGCAAACAAACAAACTATTGTTGATCAATATTGCTAATATAATAAACCAAGGCGTTAAGACTATCGCTCAGGTGAACATTTTCCAATACTATATCTTCTCCCACATCAATATCCGCAGGGGCGAAGTTCCAAATTCCTTTTACCTTTCCTGCCGACAGCTTATTCGCCACATCCTGGGCGGAATTTTTTGAGGTGCAAATTATTCCTATATCTGTAGGATTATTTTTCAGATAGTCATCCAAATATTCATAATCCATGACCTCTATATCATTAATGCTGATTCCAATAAGTTTTGGATTAACATCAAACATTGCTGTTATTATGAATCCTTTTTTGTAATAGGTTGCGTAGTTGGCTATAGCTTGCCCTAAATTGCCACAACCTACTATAACCATGCCATATTCCCTATCCAGGCCCAAAATTAAACCAATTTGTGTGAAAAGACTTTGGACATTATAACCATATCCCTGTTGCCCAAAGCCCCCGAAATTGTTAAAGTCTTGACGTATTTGAGATGCTGTATAGCCGGTTAAAGAGCCCAACTCGCTGGAAGAGATACGCTCTATTTCCTTATTATTAAGCTCTTCCAATATCCTTCTATAGCGGGGCAACCTTCTTATTACCGCATTTGAAATTTTATTGCTGCTTTTCATATCCCTATCACTCTCTCCTTGTGTTCCATTGATATTTAACGAACATTTTAGCAATCAAAAATTTTCTACTCAATGTATGATTATCTGTTGGCTTTTGACGCCTTTCTTATAATATATTATAATGTAAATGCTCTCTGATGATAAATTATATCATCAGTATGTGAAAAACTCAACAATAAAACCGGACAGGAGCTCGATTTAATCTATGGTAGTAGTATCTGCTTCAGAAATATCAAAATCCTATGGGGCTGACATAATATTTAAAGATGCCTCTTTTCACGTTAATGAAGGTGATAGGATAGGCATTGTAGGAGACAATGGAACTGGAAAGTCCACCCTTTTATCTATTCTTGCTGGTGACTTGGCCTATGATTCAGGTAATTTGTATATTTCATCTAAAATTGACCTTGGCTACCTGAGGCAAAATTATAACTTTACATCGGACAAGACCGTTTTTGATGAGATGCTTTCAATTTTCTCCAAAACAATCGCTATGGAGAGAAAAATGAATCAGCTAGCCCAAAAGATTACTGCGGATTCAGAAATGGGTAAAGACGTAGATAGTCTTTTAGCTGAATATGATAGCCTTCATAATGATTTTGAAGAAAGTAGGGGTTTCAGCTACCTTAGTGAAATTCGTGGCATCCTATCTAGCATGGCCTTTCCGGAAGACTACTATAATAAAAAAATATCCACCCTTTCAGGGGGTGAAAGGACCAGACTGGCATTGGCCGCCTTACTCCTGCAAAAGCCACAGTTACTACTCCTAGACGAGCCCACTAACCATTTGGACATAGGCACCCTGAAATGGTTAGAGCAATTTCTTGAAAACTATTCCGGAACTTTAATCATAATATCTCATGACCGGTACTTCCTAGATAAAATTGTCACCCATACTTTTCAGCTGGAAAATTCATCCCTCAATGTTTTTGATGGCAACTATTCCTCTTTCTTGGAAAAGAAAAAAAATAGGGACCAAGAATTGTTGCGGAAATACGAAAAGCAAAAACGTGAAATTTCCAGACAAGAGGAAATGATACGGCGCTTTAAACAGCGAGGCACCGAAAAGTTGGCAAAACGGGCCAAGTCTCGAGAAAAGCGACTCAACCATGTTGAAAGGCTAGACCGGCCTAGCCATGAATCCAAATCCATGGGCTTGGCTTTTAAAGAAAATTTCCAAAGTGGGAACGATGTCTTGTCAGTCAGGGGACTATCCATGAGTTTTTCAGAAGGAAGGGAAAAAAGGGTTCTATTTGAAAATTTGGATATGGACATTAAAAGGGGGGAGCGTGTCTGTATTTTAGGGGCTAATGGCGTTGGTAAAACAACCCTTTTAAATATTATTACCGGTAAGGTTAGCCCGGATACCGGCCTTGTCAAAGCAGGCCAAAATGTAGTCATGGCCTACTACGACCAACAACAGGCCATGCTCCATAAGGAACTCACCGTCTTGGACGAAATCCATGAAAGCTATCGCCTGTACACGGAATCTGAACTGCGCAATTTTCTAGGAAGGTTTTCCTTTCAGGCAGATGATGTTTTTAAAAAAGTGCAAGACCTATCAGGTGGTGAAAGGGCCAAGCTATCACTGTTGAAGCTGATGCTTTCTGGTTCGAATTTTCTAATTATGGACGAGCCTACTAACCATTTAGATATTACCGCTAAAGAAGCTTTCGAAGATGCAGTCTTGGATTTTCCCGGTACTGTTCTCATCGTATCCCACGACCGCTATCTTCTCAACAAGATACCTAGCCGAATAATGGACCTGTCTAGCCAAGGCCTTACTAGCTATCTGGGTGGTTACGACTACTATTTTGAAAAGAAGCAGTCTCAAATGTCAACTAAAGATTACCTAAATGATTTGGGCAAGGCTGTATCCTTGCAAACTGATGAAAATGAAGAAGGCCAGAGGGATGAAATATCTTTGAAAGAGGCCCGGGCCCTGGAAAGAAGTAGGGCTAAAAAAGAAGAAAGGGAGAGGAGGCGGCTAGAAAGGCAGCTTTCAGAAGCGGAGACTAGAATTGAGGAACTGGAAAAAGAAATCCGTCAGATAGAAGAAGATCTATGCTTGGAGGAAGTTTTTACTGACCACTTACTATCTGCATCCTATTCACAAAAGCTTACCGAAGCTAAGGAGTCTTTGGGGCTAGCATATGATGATTGGGTAAGATTCCATGAGGAAATTTAAAATAAAGGTTGCAGTATTGGTGACCTTATCTTATAATAAGGCTTGAAAATCAGCCGGTAACCAACAACGGCCAAACGGAGGTATAAAATGGTACTTGATAAAATTAAAGAAATTATTGTTGAGCAACTTGGAGTCGATGAGGATTCCATAACAAACAATACTCATTTGATGAAGGATCTAGAAGCGGATTCTTTGGACGCAGTCGAAATTATTATGGCAATCGAAGACGAATTTGACATTGAAGTACCCGATGAAGATGCGGAAAAATTCCAAATTATCGGTGACATTGTTAAATATGTAGAGGAAAGCACAGCATCATAGGGCTAAGGATGGATAAGCATCCAATGACATGTCATCAGTTAAATCATGAATAAATTTGTAATAAGCAGCGCAGCCAATCATGGCTGCGTTGTCTGTACACAGCTTAATTGAAGGACTGTAAAGGGCTATGCCCTCTCTTTTGCAAGATTCAGCCAACATATCCCTTAACAAACTATTGGCGGCAACGCCCCCTGCTAAAACCATTTTTCTCTCCCCTGTCATTTTAGCAGCCATCATTGCTTTGGCCACCAACACTTCTACCACAGCCTGTTGAAATGAAGCCGCTAGGTGATTTGTATTCACCTCTAACCCCTTCTGCCTTGCAGAATTTAAATAATTCAAGACAGAGGTCTTTAGGCCGCTAAAACTAAAATCCAGACTATCCTTTTCCAACATTACCCTTTTGAACTTAATAGCCCGGGGGTCTCCCTTTTTAGCCGCCTTATCTATCTTAGGGCCACCTGGATAACCCAGGTCTAAAACCCTGGCCACCTTATCAAAAGCCTCGCCAGCGGCATCATCCCTAGTCCTTCCCAAGACCAGGTATTCATTGTAGTCTTTAACATGTATAAGATGGGTATGGCCACCCGAAACTACCAAAGAAAGGAAAGGTGGCACGAGGTCCTCATGATCTATGTAGTTTGCACAGATATGGCCTTGAATGTGATGGACACCAACAAGAGGCTTGTTTGCTGCATAGGCAAAAGCCTTGGCTGTAGCAATTCCTATGAGTAAAGCCCCCACCAAACCTGGGCCACAGGTTACACCTATTAAATCCACATCATCAAGTGAAAGACCTGCTGCTTCCATGGCTTCTTTATAAACATAAGTGATATTCTCCAGGTGGTGACGGGATGCTATCTCCGGAACAACCCCTCCGAAAACCTCATGGATTTCAATCTGTGACGATACTATGTTTGAAAGCACCTGCCGACCATTTGCAACTAGGGCTACGGATGTCTCATCACAACTAGTTTCAAAAGCTAAAGTAATAATTTGACCTTCTTTCATCTTGACCTCTTTTTCATAAATTCTTATACTTTCCCCGTTAGTCTGGCATCTACCCCTAGGGAACATCGATAATCTGCAGTAAAATGGCGACAATTCTCACAGGACATATAATTTGTCATATTAAAAGAATTAACATCCCGCCTCCTTGCAAAGTGCCTGCAATCCGTCATTGGGTTTAACATATCATCGCTGAAATCGTAATCCCTATCATCATCAATCATATTTTTCATCTTTGACCTCCTTGTAACTTCAATTAAAGTATTCCACACAGGAAGTCTTTCTATACAATTCCAATATTCAATATCTTGATGGTGACCTGCTAATCGAGCCAGAATATTAAAGCATCTTCTAAATTGTCCAAATAGTATTCTTTTCTTATACCTACTGGTTTAAAAGCTAATTTCTTATAAAGTTTAATAGCACTCTTATTTGACGGCCTCACTTCCAAAGTAAATTTTCTAATTCCCCTATTCGCAGCCCTTCCAATTAGCTCCCTTAACAGTTTTTCCCCTAGTCCTTTTCCCCTATGGCTGGGATGGACTGCAAGATTGGTTATGTGGCCCTCATCTAGGACCATCCATAATCCAGCATAGGCGATAATCTCTCCCCCTCCTTCGACCACAATATAAAAGGACAGGTCATTATCGCCTAGCTCCTCTACAAAAGACTGCTTGGACCAGGGGTGAGAAAAGCATATCTTATCCAAGGCCGCCATTTGCCTTGCATCCTTTAAAAGTGCCTCCCTTATATTAAGTTCCACTTGCTACCTTTTCAGACTTTCTGCTTTGTTCTAGCTTCCTCTCAGCCTCGGCTTTTCTTAAATAAACGGGGACAAGTGAGTTGAATCTTCCAACCTTTCCTTCCTCAATCATTTTTATTGCCTCAAATGCAACAGAATCCGCCCTTTGATATCTCTTGTCAGAACTAGCTATAATCCGGCTCACATTGTCTTTTGACGATAGACGTTTTGTCGATATGGCCCACTGTTTTATCAGGTCCTCGTATACTTTTACCCCATCACCGAAAAACATCAGCTCTTTGCTATGGTCTGTAGCCAGCCTATCTATCTCCTGCAAATAATCTGTAATCTGCCATGCATCATCCCTGACTAGTTGCTTACATAGATAGCCATCTTTAAAATATGCCCCTCCGTATATCTGTTTTCTTCTAGCATCTAGAATAGGACATACTAATCCATTAAAATCAGGTAGGTTCCAGCAGAAACTTTTTAATGTAGCTACAGACACCGCCGGTAGGTCTAAGGCTTGTGCCAGGGCCTTGCCCGTGGCCATACCTATCCTAATGCCTGTAAAGGAGCCCGGACCCTGAGATACAGCAATATGTGTTAAATCCCCTATTTTTAATCTGCGACTGTCTAAAAGTCTGTCCACCATTGGAATCAAGTTCTGCAAATGTGATAATCTTTCAACAGAGGTCTCTTGGTAAATATCCCCGTCACCGTCTGCCAATGCAACAGATGCACTGGCAGCTGTGGTCTCAATAGCCAATACTATCATCAATGTGAAAAATCCTTTCGTCCTCCCCATCCCCATAGGATATGTTTATCCTAATGGCATCCTCAGGTAGACAAGCTTCCACCCGGTCCGCCCATTCCACTACCGTAACCCCGGAACCATAGAAATATTCCTCATAGCCCAATTCATAGAGTTCCTCTTCATCACCTAAACGATAGACATCGAAGTGATAAAGAGGGAGCCTCCCCGACTCATATTCATGAATTATTGTGAAGGTGGGGCTCGTTATCAGGTCGGAAATTCCTAAACCCTTAGCAATAGCCTTGGTAAAGGTTGTTTTTCCCGCCCCTAAATCTCCAAACAGGGCCACTACTGAACCCGGACCCAATTCCTGGGCCAATTCCATACCTAATGCCTCTGTCTCTTCCTTAGACTTTACCCTTATCTTACTCATAGACTTCCTTTCCTCATTTATGTAAGAATCTGGCTATAGGCTTATATATCAAGAAAGTTACCGCACTGTTTATGGCAGCCTTGAGCAGATTAAAGGGCAATATTGCCGGTAAAATCATGCCTACAACAACCTTTCTCGGCATCATCAGATAAAAAGGTGTGACTATTAAATTCCATCCAATCATGACAACCGTCATAAGTAGGCTTCCAACAACCAATGCAATTATAGCCCTCTTCTTTGTCTTTTCAGTTTTGTATATTAGCCCCGCTACCAAGACAAATGAACCTGTTGCCATTACATGCATAAAGAATCCAATTACCTGGTCACCACCTAAAATAAATGCCTGAATGAAGCTTACTACTATAGTAATCATAATACCCGATAAAGGCCCAAATGCAAAGCCACTGATTATGATTGGAATGTCAGCCGGGTCATAAACAAAGGCGGGAAAGGGTGGAAAAGGAAGGCGTATCATAAGCATAAGAGCAATGGAAATAGCAGATAACATAGCCATCTTTGTTAAGCGAACAGTTCTGTCGGTACGATTCATTTCAAATTCCTCCTTCTAATCAAACCGCTATAAATTAAAATCCATAGGATTTCCGGCCTTGGCCGGCAGTTGCTAGGAATCTGTCAGGAAAATAAAATAGCCCCGGGAATCTCCCAAGGCAATCACGCATTATAAATTAAACCGCGTTTCTTTCATCCGGACTTTCTTCGCTGATTTGCGAAACCGTCGGTACCGGGATTTAACCGGTTCGGCCTTACGGCTCGCGGACTCGTAGCTTTCGCTCTTTACCGCCGGTGAGGACTTGCACCTCGCCCTGAAACAGATCTTCTAGTTAAAAAGTATATGCGCTATTCGTCACTTTGTCAACTCATAAATGCTCTCAGCAAAAATTTTAGTGGCTTTTATTA